>NZ_JBGCUL010000026.1:0-20901 GCF_054177685.1 Pseudomonas sp. P5_A2_2 | reverse complement strand
CTCACTCCTACAAGGGATGCGATTTCAATCGGGAATCAGACCAGGACCTTATCCAGCGCCTTTTCGATTTCCGCTTTGATCATGCCGCTCATGGCCGACATCATCAGGCCCAGTTCCACTTCGACGCGAATCGAATCCTCGGCGACATGCACCGCGCCCTTCACACCCGAGCGCTTGAGGTTCAGGGTGTCGCCGGACCACTGCGGCTCCAGGCCATACTGATCGGAAAGTTTCTGCGCCAGCTTGTCGGCCTTCTCGCGAGCCGCTTCCTTACCCAGGCCATGGGCACGTTCAACACTAATACGGGCCATCAAATGACTCCTGCTTTATGGATGCTTTCCCGAGGCATCTTGACCTCTGCTGCGTCAAAACGTCCCGATGGTTGCCCATCTTACCTTCAGCCTTGCCAAGACAAAGCATGGCTTGGGGATTAGAATGTCGCGCATTCTCTTTTGGTGACAGCGATATGACTGATCAGCGCAAAGGCAGCGATGCCGAACCCACCACTCACTTCGGCTTCAAAAACGTTCCGGAAAGCCAGAAAGCGGAAAAAGTCGCTGAGGTTTTCCATTCGGTAGCCGCCAAGTACGACCTGATGAACGACCTTCTGTCGGGCGGCATGCACCGTTTGTGGAAGCGTTTCGCGATCGAACTGTCGGGCGTGCGCACCGGCAACCGCGTGCTGGATATCGCCGGCGGTACCGGCGACCTGACCCGCAAGTTCTCGCATCTGGTAGGCCCGACCGGCCAGGTCGTGTTGGCCGACATCAACGAGTCCATGCTCAAGGTCGGTCGTGACCGCCTGCTGGACCTCGGCGTGGCCGGCAACGTTGAATTCGTCCAGGCCGATGCGGAAAAACTGCCGTTCCCGGACAACCATTTCGACTGCGTGACCATCGCCTTCGGCCTGCGCAACGTGACCCACAAGGAAGATGCCCTGCGCTCGATGCTGCGCGTGCTCAAGCCTGGCGGCCGTTTGTTGGTTCTGGAGTTCTCCAAGCCGACCAACGCGTTGATGTCCAAGGCCTACGACGCCTACTCGTTCGCCTTCATGCCGCTGATGGGCAAGCTGATCACCAACGACTCGGAAAGCTATCGCTACCTGGCCGAATCGATCCGCATGCACCCGAATCAGGAAACCCTGAAGTCGATGATGGTCGAGGCCGGTTTCGACCGTGTGACCTATCACAACATGACCGCAGGCATCGTCGCCCTGCACCGCGGCATCAAGCCCTGATGCTGCTCGCCGGCCTGCTCGCCAGCGTTGAACTCGGCCTGAACCGGGTGCTGCGTCTCGACAGCACGGCGCTGCCGCGGCTGGCGCATTTGACCGGCAAAGTGATTGCCGTCGATTGCCGCAGCCCGGCGCTGCAACTGTTCATCCTGCCCAGCGACGAAGGCCTGATGCTCGCCTCCCAGTGGGAAACCGGCGCCGACTGTACCCTGCGTGCACCGGCTTCGAGCCTGCTGAAACTGGCCACGAGCAAGGACAAGACCTCGACCCTGCACAGCCCTGAAGTCGAACTCGACGGGGACAGCGGCGTGCTGCTGGAACTGGCGGCGATCCTCCAGGACCTGGAGCTGGACTGGGAGTACGAACTCGCACGCGTGCTGGGCCCTGTGGCCACGCAACTGGTCGGCGGTCACCTGCGCAGCCGCGCCCGCTGGTATCAGCAAGGCTTTGCCAGCCTGGGCCAGAACCTGGGCGAATACCTGGCCGAAGAGTCGCGCACCCTGGTCGGTCAGCGCGAAGCCGAAGCCCGATTCAGTGAACTGGACCAGATCAAGCTCGATCTGGAACGTCTCGAGGCGCGTTTCGAGCGCCTTTCCCGATCCCTCGACCCAAGCGATAACGCATGAAGCTGCTTGCCGTCCGCCGTTTGTTGCGCATCCAGCGCGTCGTGATCCGCTACCGCCTCGATGACCTGCTGTTCGCCCTGCCACTGCCCTGGTTCCTGCGGGCGCTGCGTTATGCCCTGCCGTGGCGCTGGTTCCCGCGCAAGACCCTGGACCTGAGCCGTGGCGCGCGCTTGCGCCTGGCATTGCAGGACCTGGGGCCGATTTTCATCAAGTTCGGGCAGATCCTGTCCACCCGCCGCGACCTGTTGCCCGAAGATATCGCCGACGAACTGATGAAGCTGCAGGACCGCGTTCCGCCGTTCGACTCGCAAGTGTCGGTCAAGCTGATCGAAGAACAACTCGGCAAGAAAATCAGCGAAGTCTTCAGCCGTTTCGACGTCGAGCCGCTGGCCTCGGCCTCAGTGGCGCAGGTGCATGCCGCGCAACTGAAAACCGGTGAAGAAGTGGTGGTCAAGGTGATCCGCCCCGGCCTCAAACCGGTGATCGCCCAGGACCTGGCGTGGCTGTTCATCCTCGCTCGCGCCGCCGAAAAACTCTCGGCCGATGCGCGCCTGCTACACCCGGTGGACGTGGTCAGCGATTACGAAAAAACCATCTACGACGAACTCGACCTGCTGCGCGAAGCGGCCAACGCCAGCCAGTTGAAGCGCAATTTCGACGGCTCGCCGCTGCTGTACGTGCCGCAAGTCCATTGGGACTGGTGTCGGCCGAAAGTGCTGGTAATGGAACGCATCTACGGCATTCAGGTTACCGATCTGGCGACCCTGGCCGACCAGCGTACCGACATGAAAATGCTCGCCGAGCGTGGCGTGGAGATTTTCTTCACCCAGGTGTTCCGCGACAGCTTTTTCCACGCCGACATGCACCCGGGCAATATTTTCGTCAGCACCGTGAATCCGTGGAGCCCGCAGTACATCGCCATCGACTGCGGCATCGTCGGCAGCCTGACCCCGGAAGACCAGGATTACCTGGCGCGCAACCTGTTCGCCTTCTTCAAGCGCGATTACCGTCGCGTGGCGCAGTTGCACATCGATTCGGGCTGGGTGCCGGCAGAAACCAAACTCAACGAATTCGAAGCAGCGATCCGCACGGTGTGCGAGCCGATCTTCGAAAAACCACTGAAGGATATTTCCTTCGGCCAGGTGCTGATGCGCCTGTTCCAGACCGCGCGACGCTTCAACATGGAAGTGCAGCCACAGCTCGTGCTGCTGCAGAAGACCCTGCTGAACATCGAAGGCCTGGGCCGCCAGCTGTACCCGGAGCTCGACCTGTGGAACACCGCGCAGCCGTTCCTCGAACGCTGGATGCGCGAGCGGGTCAGCCCCAAAGCCCTGCTCGGCAACGTGCACAGCCAGGTCGAACAGATCCCGCACCTGGCCAACATGGCCCGCGACCTGCTCGAACGCATGTCCCAACCCCATGCCCTCAACCCGCCGCCAGCGTGGCATCGACGCCGTGACGACTGGTTCCTGCGCCTGCTCGGTACGGCCCATCTGGCCGGTGGCGCGATCCTCGCTGCTGGCGGGCCGCTGAACCAGTTGGCTTACTGGCCGGCCGGCATCATGATGGCCGTCGGTTTGTATCTGGTCGTTCGCCGATAGCCAGTCGCGCAACACGCTGGCACACTGTTTGGACGCTGCATTGAACGTAGGCCCCCGATTACTGAAGTGCGGGCCCGTATCGGAGTCGTAGATGAAGAATTGGCTGGACGAGATCAAGTGGGACGCGGACGGCCTGGTGCCGGCGATTGCCCAGGATCACAAGACCGGGCGCGTCCTGATGATGGCCTGGATGAACCGCGAAGCACTGGAGCTGACCGCTGCCGAGAACCGCGCCATTTACTGGTCGCGCTCCCGTGGCAAGCTGTGGCGCAAGGGCGAAGAGTCCGGCCATGTGCAAACCCTGCACGAGATGCGCCTGGACTGCGACGCCGACGTCATCATCCTGATGGTCGAGCAGATCGGCGACATTGCCTGCCATACCGGCCGCCAGAGCTGCTTCTACCGCGTCTTTGAAAACGGAGACTGGACAACGGTCGACCCGGTGCTCAAAGATCCGCACGCAATCTACTCCGCAGGGCATACACATGAGTGACACACTGACCCGTCTGGCCGAAGTACTGGAAGAGCGCAAAGGCGCCGCCGCCGACAGCTCGTATGTCGCCAGCCTGTATCACAAGGGCTTGAACAAAATTCTGGAAAAAGTCGGCGAAGAGTCGGTCGAAACCATCATTGCCGCCAAGGATGCCGCCATCAGCGGCGACTGCAGCGATGTGATCTACGAAACCGCCGATTTGTGGTTCCACAGCATGGTCATGCTCGCCCAATTGGGGCAGCATCCACAGGCTGTACTCGATGAACTGGACCGTCGCTTCGGTCTCTCCGGACACGCCGAGAAAGCCTCGCGCCCGTCCGCCTGAATAACTATTAGAGAGGAGCAGCAGCATGGGCATTTTTGACTGGAAACACTGGATCGTCATCCTGGTTGTCGTGGTACTGGTGTTCGGCACCAAGAAACTGAAAAACCTCGGCACCGACGTCGGCGAATCGATCAAGGGTTTCAAGAAAGCCATGAACGACGACGAAAAACCGGCTGACCCGAATGCGAACCCGGCCCAACCAGTGCCACCGGTACAGCCACAGGCCTCGGTGAACCAGCCGCACACCATCGACGTGCAGGCACAGAAAGTCGAAGAGCCGATCCGCAAAGACGTGTGAGCACTGACTAATGTTTGGTATCAGCTTCTCTGAACTGCTGCTCGTCGGCCTCGTCGCCCTGCTGGTGCTGGGCCCCGAGCGCTTGCCGGGCGCTGCGCGCACCGCTGGCCTGTGGGTCGGGCGCCTGAAGCGCAGCTTCAACGCGATCAAACAGGAAGTTGAACGTGAAATCGGTGCCGACGAGATTCGTCGGCAACTGCACAACGAGCACATCCTGTCGCTTGAGCAGGAGGCGCGGAAAATCTTCACGCCGACCCAGCAGGAGCCGACGCCGGTGGAGCATGTGGGAGAGCAAACGATTCAGGCTCCCGCCGCTAGCGTCGCAGCACCTGCTGCAACGGCAGAACCTGCACCCGTTGTTGCAGCCACTCCGGTTGAACCCGTTACACCTGCGGCTGCGCCCGTTGCGCCGGCCCCTCATGACCCAACACTGCCGCCGCGAGCCCCATGAGCGACCTTCCCGAAAACGACCAGCACATGCCGCTGGTTTCGCACCTCACCGAGTTGCGTACCCGACTGCTGCGCTGCGTAGCGGCGATTTTCATCATCTTCGCCGGCCTGTTTGCTTTCACCCAGCAGATCTACACCTTCGTCTCCACACCGCTGCGCCAGTACTTGCCAGCCGGCGCGACGATGATTGCCACCGACGTGTCGTCGCCGTTCCTCACGCCACTGAAACTGACGATGATGGTCTCGCTGTTCCTGGCGATTCCGGTGATCCTGCATCAGATCTGGGGTTTCATCGCCCCCGGCCTGTACAAGCATGAAAAACGCATTGCCGTGCCCTTGCTGGTCTCCAGCATCTTTTTGTTCTACGCCGGCATGGCCTTCGCCTATTTCCTGGTGTTCCCGCTGATCTTCAAGTTCTTCGCCTCCGCCACTCCGGCCGGCGTGGAAATGATGACCGACATCACCAGCTACCTCGATTTCGTCATGACGCTGTTCTTTGCCTTTGGCGTGGCGTTCGAAATCCCGGTAGCCGTGGTGCTGCTGGTGTGGATCGGTGTGGTCGACGTCAAATACCTGAAGAAAATCCGCCCGTACGTGATCATCGGCTGCTTCGTGGTCGGCATGATCCTGACGCCGCCGGACATCTTCTCGCAGACCTTGCTGGCCGTGCCGATGTGGCTGTTGTTCGAGATCGGCATCCTGTTTGGCAGCCTGATCAGCAAGCGTGGCGAGCACCCGGACGACCAGCCGGCTGACGACAACAACGACCAGCCGCCAGCGACTCAACCGTGAACCTGCTGCTGCTCATCGAGGCCGACTTCATTGCGGCCGACCGGGTGATCCTGCGTGATCGCCGGTTGACGCACATGCAGGAAGTCCACCGCTGTGAAGTGGGCGACAGCATGCGCGTCGGGCGGATCGGCGGGCTGATGGGCTCGGCAGAAGTGCTGCGCCTGGACGCCGACGAGGCGGAATTGCGCGTCACCCTCGACCAGCCGCCACCGGCCAAGCTGCCATTGACCCTGGTATTGGCTCTGCCACGGCCCAAGATGCTGCGCAGGGTGTTTCAGACCGTGGCGGCCATGGGTGTGCCACGGATCGTGCTGGTCAACAGCTATCGCGTCGAGAAGAGCTTCTGGCAGACGCCGTTCCTGGAGCCCGAGGCGATTCGCGAGCAGTTGATCCTCGGCCTCGAACAGGCACGGGACAGCGTGCTGCCGGAAGTCGTCATCGAGAAGCGCTTCAAACCCTTCGTCGAAGACCGTTTACCGGCGATCACCGAAGGCACCCTCGGCCTGGTGGGGCATCCGGGCAATTACCCGCCCTGCCCTCGCGCACTCAGCGAACCGGTGACCCTGGCCATCGGCCCCGAGGGTGGCTGGATTCCCTACGAGATCGACCTGCTGGGCAAATCCGGCCTGCAACCGGTGCAACTGGGCGAGCGCATCCTGCGCGTCGAAACCGCCGTGACCGCGCTGCTGGCCCGACTCTTCTAAACCAGACACAATCCCCCTGTGGGAGCGAGCTTGCTCGCGATGGCGATTTACCAGCCGCCATTGCAGTGGCAGACACACCGTCATCGCGAGCAAGCTCGCTCCCACAAATTCATCATCTGCCCCGGAAACTCACTTGCCCATACATCGGGCAGCGCCTACAGAACCTCGCGCCCCTGCCGATACACCCCCCATAAAACCAAAATGTGGTCCGGGGAGTTCCAGCATGTACCAATGGCTAGCCGAGAATCTGGGAAACGTCAGCGTCAAACGCAAGCTGGGGATCGGCTTCGGCCTGGTGCTGTTACTGACCCTGCTGATCACCTTCACCGGCTGGAGCGGCCTGAGCGGCGTTACCAGCCGTGGCGATAAACTGGGGTTCATCGCCAGTCTCAACGACCTGACCAAGGACCTGCGCATCGCTCGCCTGGATTACGAGATGCGTCGCGGCGAACAAGGTCCCGGCGCCGTCAACGATCTGTTGGGCAAACTCGAAAGCGGCCTGCAGACCGCTCGCGGCCTGATCGAGCAACCGGCTGATACGGCCATGGTCGATCAACAACTGGCCGCTGTCGCCGAATACCGCCGTGCCTTCAGCGACATGACCCAGGCCGGCGCCCAGCGTGAAGACGCCCGCAGCAAACTCGGCGCCACCGCCGACAACGCCGTGGCCCGCGTCGCCGAAGTGGAAAAATCCGTGCTGCAAGGCGACAGCGTGGCGGCGTTCAACAGCGTGATCGACCTGAGCAAACTGATCCAGCAGGCGCGTTTCCAGGTGCGCGGCTACACCTACAGCGGCAAGAGCGAGGCCGAACAGCCAGCCCTCGACGCGATCGACAACGCCCTGAAGAACCTCGAGAGCCTGCCGGCCAAACTGCCTGAAGAACACATCGCCAACCTGAAACAGGCGACTGATTCGCTGAAGGCCTACCGCGCCGCGGTCAGCCAGTTCCGCGACTCCCAGGTGGCCAGTGCCAAGGCCCTGGTACGCATGTCCGCCCAAGGCGAGATCCTGCTGGACATGAGCCAGAAACTCACCGTCTCGCAAACCGTCGTGCGCGACACCGATGCCGCCCACGCCAAGAACATGCTGACCCTCGCCACTGTGCTGGCCATTGCTTTCGGGCTGCTGGCCGCCTGGGCGATCACCCGACAGATCATCATTCCGTTGAATCAGACCCTGGCTGTCGCCGAACGCGTCGCCAGTGGTGACCTGACCCACAACCTGACGTCGCAGCGCCGCGACGAACTCGGCCAGTTGCAGCGTGCCATGCAGAGCATGACCCAGGGTCTGCGCGAACTGATCGGCGGCATCAGCGATGGCGTCACGCAAATCGCCAGCGCCGCCGAAGAGCTGTCCGCCGTCACCGAGCAGACCAGCGCCGGGGTCAACAGCCAGAAAGTCGAGACCGATCAGGTCGCCACTGCCATGAACGAAATGACCGCCACCGTTCAGGAAGTCGCGCGCAACGCTGAAGAAGCATCCGAAGCAGCAGTCGCTGCTGACCAGCAGGCCCGCGAAGGCGACAAAGTGGTCGGCGAAGCCATCGCCCAGATCGAGCGCCTGGCCGTCGAAGTCGGCAACTCCACCGAAGCCATGGGTCATCTCAAGCGCGAAAGCGACAAGATCGGCAGCGTGCTCGACGTGATCAAATCCGTGGCCCAGCAAACCAACCTGCTGGCGCTCAACGCGGCGATTGAAGCCGCCCGCGCCGGTGAAGCCGGGCGTGGTTTTGCCGTGGTGGCAGACGAAGTCCGCAGCCTGGCCCAGCGCACCCAGAAGTCCACCGAAGAGATCGAAGAGCTGATCGTCGGCCTGCAAAGCGGCACGCAGCAAGTGGCGACCATCATGGACAACAGCCGCAACCTGACCGACAGCAGCGTCGAACTGACCCGCCGCGCCGGCGGCTCACTGGAAAGCATCACCCGCACCGTCTCGGCGATTCAGGCGATGAACCAGCAGATCGCCGCTGCCGCCGAGCAGCAGAGCGCCGTGGCCGAAGAGATCAACCGCAGCGTGCTGAACGTACGGGATGTGTCGGATCAGACGTCGGCAGCCAGTGAGGAGACCGCAGCCTCCAGTGTTGAACTGGCGCGACTGGGTACACATTTGCAGATGCTGGTGGGCAGATTCAAGATTTGAGGTGATGCCGTCGCGGGCAAGCCCGCTCCTACAGGGAATTGCGTTGTACACAACCTTGTGGGAGCGGGCTTGCCCGCGATGGCGGCCTACAGGTCGCCGCAATTAGGGAGCCTGACGCAAGAACGCCTGCGCCCGCTGTCTCACACTGGTCATCGCCGTCAAAAAAAAACCCGCTTTCGCGGGTTTTTTTATTATGCCAACTGAGGCTGTTCGCTCATCGGCTTGAGCGGCAGCAACGGCGCATGGGGATCGGCCTTGACCGACTTGCGCCAGGCGTCCAGCCACTCTGGGTGCCCTTCGCTCCAGACCTGCTCATGCAGGCGGGCCAAAGCCACCGGGTCGCTCAACAGCTGCACACGTTCGTTGTTGGTCAGACCTTCAGGTCCAACCTTCATCGCGTGCCGCACCCGCTCGATCCGCAGCCATTCGATCGGCTCGGCCTGACGGTGACGGGAAGTCGCCAGCGAGCACGCCAGGGCGTTCTGCTGTGGATCGACCACCGAACGGACGAAGCCGTCGTTCAGCGCATGCCAGCGGTTTTCGTGGGTGTACTGGTCGGTGGCCAGCAAGGCCTGCGGCGGATTGTATTCCTCAGGGATCAGGAACAGGCTCTCGTCGCGGGACTTGAGGCCCAAACCGACGCGGCTGGAAATCACCGACACCGGGATCGACAGCATCAAAGAACCGACAATCGGCACCAGCCACCACAGGAAGCTCGGGTTCAGCCAGATCACCAGCATGGCCCAGAAGAAGCCCAGAAGGGTTTGCGGGCCGTGGCGCTTGACCGCTTCGCTCCACGGCGTGGAGTCGTCGTCACGTTGCGGCGAGTTCCAGGTCGCGGCCCAGCCGAGGAACGCGGCGAGGACGAAGCGGGTGTGGAAGATCATCCGCACCGGCGCCAGCAGCATGGAGAACAGCATCTCCAGCAGCATCGACAGGGTCACCTTGAATTTGCCGCCAAACTCTTTCGCGCCCTTGGCCCAGATCAGGATGATGCTCAACAGCTTCGGCAGGAACAGCAGCACGATAGTGGTCGAGAACAGCGCAATCGCTTTGTCCGGGTGCCATTGTGGCCACAGCGGATAAAGCTGACGCGGTTCGAGGAAGTACTGCGGCTCCATCAGCGTGTTGACCGCCAGCAGCGCGGTCGACAGCACCAGGAAGAAGAACCACAACGGCGCCGACAGGTAAGACATCACACCGGTCAGGAACACCGCACGGTGCACCGGGTGCATGCCCTTGACCAGGAACAGGCGGAAGTTCATCAGGTTGCCGTGGCACCAGCGACGGTCTCGCTTGAGTTCGTCCAACAGGTTTGGCGGCAGTTCTTCGTAGCTGCCCGGCAAGTCGTAGGCAATCCACACACCCCAACCGGCACGGCGCATCAGCGCGGCCTCAACGAAGTCGTGGGACAGGATCGAGCCGGAGAACGCGCCTGTACCGGGCAACGGCGCCAGGGCGCAGTGGTCGATGAACGGCTTCATGCGGATGATCGCGTTGTGGCCCCAGTAGTGCGACTCGCCCAACTGCCAGAAGTGCAGACCGGCGGTGAACAGCGGGCCGTACACACGAGTGGCGAACTGCTGCATGCGCGCATACAGGGTATCCATGCMTGACGCACGTGGCGCGGTCTGGATAATCCCGGCGTCCGGCGTGGCTTCCATCAGGCGCACCAGACTGGTCAGGCACTCGCCGCTCATCACCGAGTCGGCGTCGAGTACGACCATGTACTTGTAGTCACCGCCCCAACGACGGCAGAAGTCATCGAGGTTGCCGCTTTTACGTTTTACGCGACGACGACGGCGGCGATAGAAGATCTTGCCGAAGCCCCCGGCTTCACGGCAGACATCCAGCCAGGCCTGTTGCTCGGCGACACAGATATCGGCGTCGTTACTGTCGCTGAGGACGAAGAAGTCGAAGCGGTCCAGGTCACCCGTGGCCGCGACCGACTCGAAAGTCGCGCGCAAACCGGCGAATACCCGTGGCACGTCTTCGTTGCAGATCGGCATCACCAGGGCGGTGCGCGCATCCTTGGGAATCGGCTCGTTGCCGGCACTTTTACCGGAGATACGGTATTTATCGTGGCCGGTCAGCAATTCGAGGAAGCCCATCAGTGCGGTCCAGAAACCGGCCGATACCCAGCAGAACAGAATCCCGAACAGGATCAGGATGCTGGTCTGCAACGCATACGGCAGCACTTGCGTGGCGGTTTGCAGCAGCGGTTGGTGCAGCACTTCGTTGAGGTCGACGAACGACCAGCCCTGGTACGGCATGATGCCTTTCATGTACCAGCCGGCAACGATGGTCTGGCCGAGCATCAGCAGCAACAGAATGTAGCGACGGATCGAACCCACGGTGCGCCAGCGCGCGGCAGGCAACACCCGTTCGTCCTTCGGCGGCTTCGGCGGGTTGGTTCGACCGGTCATCCGGCGCCAGCCACGCACCAGAATGTTGGTGCGCCACGGCTCCGGCACGACCTTGGTCCGCCGGATCGGCGGGGTCGCCTTGAGGCAGACCCGGCCGTTGGCGTCGAGCGCCAGCATTTCCGCGTCCTGCAGCTCCTCGGCGGTGCTCAGGGTCAGGCGTTTGCCGACCGAAGCCTGGGCGGCTTCGGTCGGGGCATCGAACGTCGATGACGACAGGCGTTCGTGCAATTCGCTGAAAGACTGGCAGCCCGCGAGTTCCGCGCGCTGCTCGTCGGTCATCGGCAGATGCGCCAGATACTCGGAGAGAGTTTCTGGCCGTACTTGAGAGTTACTCATCGGCAGGCAACTGATAGCTCCAGGTTTCGGTCAGGACTTCTTCAGTCGGGGCCGATTCCGGTGTGGCTGGGGCCGCGTCGGCAGCGGCAGGCTGCTTGGCGTCTTTATTGGCCTTGTCCTTGGCCTCTGCAGCAGGCTTCGCTTCAGACTGCTTGGCCTCCGCTTGCTTGGCTTCCTTGTCCGCTTTCTCTTGTTGCTTGGCGGCAACCTTGTCGGCCTTGGCAACCGACGAGTTCGACGACGGGATCGAAGTCTTGGCCAGGTCCGCCGGCACAATATTCTGCACCAGTGCAGCACGCATTTCAGTGGCCTTGCCCGGATCCTTGATCTTCATCCGCAGGGTCAGGCGCCAGCCCTTGGTTTCAGGGTTGTAGCGCACGCTGTTTTCCACCAGTTCGGCGTTGTCGCCGATGCTGACCTGGCTGCGAACTTCCGCATCTGCCGGCAATGCCGCCAGAGACGGGCCTTCGAAGTCCACCAGATAGGCAACGCTGCCGTCCGGCTGACGAATCAGGTTGGACTGTTTGACGTCACCGGTGGAACGCAGGGTCTGTTTGACCCAGGCGCTGTCCGGCGCGTGAATCGTCTCTTCGTCCATGGTCCAGTGCATACGATAAGCGACATCGAGCGGCTGGCCAGGTTCCGGCAATTTTTCCGGGTTCCAGAAGGCAACGATGTTGTCGTTGGTTTCGTCGGCGGTCGGAATCTCGACCAGGTCGACCGTGCCCTTGCCCCAGTCACCCTTCGGCTCGATCCAGGCGCTTGGGCGCTTGTCGTAGCGATCGTCGAGGTCTTCGTAGTGGCTGAAGTCACGGCCACGTTGCAGCAGACCGAATCCGCGCGGGTTTTCCACGCTGAAGTTGCTCACGGCCAGGTGTTTCGGGTTGTTCAGCGGACGCCAGATCCACTCGCCGTTGCCGGCATGGATCGCCAGACCGCTGGAGTCGTGCAGCTCGCGACGGTAGTTCAGTACTTTCGACGGCTGGTTGGCGCCGAACAGGTACATGCTGGTCAACGGGGCGATACCCAGCTTGCCGACCTTGTCACGCAGGAACATCTGCGCCTTGACGTCGACGATGGTATCGCTGCCCGGACGCAAAATAAGGCGATAGGCGCCGGTGGCACGTGGCGAATCCAGCAGGGCGAAGATCACCAGGTGCTTGTCGCCTGGCTTGGGCTGCTGAATCCAGAACTCGCGAAAGCGCGGGAATTCTTCGCCGGACGGCAACGCGGTATCAAGCGCCATGCCGCGAGCGGACAAGCCATAGACGTGACCCTTGCCGACGACGCGGAAGTAGCTCGCGCCGAGCATGGTCATGATTTCGTCTTGCTTGTCGGCCTTGTTGATCGGGTACAGCACACGGAAACCGGMATAACCCAGTTGTTCAGTGGCCTTGGGATCGAACTGCATGTCGCCGAAATCGAAACGACTCGGGTCGTATTTGATCTCTTCGACGGTGTTCGCAGTGATTTCGTTGATTTTCACCGGCGTATCGAAATGCATGCCCTGGTGATAGAAGGACAGCTTGAACGGCGTCTTCTGATCAGCCCATTCGGCTTTTTCCGTCAAAAAGCGAATTTTCTGATAGTCCGCGAATTTCATGTCGCGGAACTCGTTCGGCAGGTTACTGCGCGGCGCTTCGTATTTCTGCCCGGCCAGCTCTTTTGCCTTGGCCGATACATCATCCAGACTAAATGCCCAAAGCTGGCCGGCGCTGAGCAGGCAGAGCAATGCAGAGCCCGCTACCAGGGCGCTGCGTAACCGTTTGGCAGACAATTTTGGTGCGTTACAGGGACTAACAATCACGAGCAACCCTCGCCGAAAACAGATCAAAAAACCAACGGCCAGTTAAAGGGTCTGCACGGTGTACGGTATGAAAAAACCGCCCTTGCAAACCACTCTTGCCAAGTTGGCGAGCATTGTTCCGACTCCGCTGGGGCGAAATGATTCCCCAATCGGATCCGGACAAGTCTCTACCTAAGTCAAAATGGACCAACGAACGCTGATCCCCGTAGCGCGCGATTATCTAGTAGGCCGCGTTACAACGCATCAGGGGTAACAAAGTATTTATCGCGAAAAAGCCCTGCTTTCAGTCGAATTGAGCGTAAAAACTTGTTTCAAACGCTTTCAGGTCTGTAACAGGAAGGTTACCGGGCCATCATTGACCAGGTGCACCTGCATATCCGCGCCGAATCTACCTGATGCCACAGTGCCATGCACCTGTTTCGCTTTGTTTAATAAATAGTCGAATAGCTCCTCGCCCAGCGCCGGAGGGGCCGCAGTCGAAAAACTCGGACGCAGCCCGTTTTTAGTATCGGCAGCCAGAGTGAACTGAGAGACCAGCAGCAGCCCGCCGCCCACATCCGCCAAGGATAGATTCATCTTGCCCTCAGCGTCACTGAACACCCGATAGTTAAGCAGCTTATTGAGAAGTTTGTCGGCGCTGGCCCGCGTGTCGTCGGGCTCGACGGCTACCAGGACCAGCAATCCCTGATCGACGGCACCTACGACTTCGCCCGCGACCTCGACCCGCGCGCCGCGCACCCGTTGCAACAGGCCCTTCATGCTTCTTCAGGCGGCAGGTCAAGCAGTCGCCGGGCCATCAGATTGGCGGCGCGCACCAGCGCGTCGGTGATGCCCGGTTCGGAAGCGGCATGACCGGCATCGCGGATGACCTGCAGTTCGCTGTTCGGCCAGGCTTGATGCAATTCCCAGGCGTTATCCAGCGGGCAGATCACGTCATAGCGACCATGGATGATCACGCCGGGCAAATGGGCGATCTTGTCCATGTTGCGGATCAACTGGTTCGGCTCCAGGAAGGCGTGGTTGCTGAAGTAGTGGCATTCGATGCGGGCAATCGACAATGCACGCTGCGGCTCGGAGAAACGATCGACCACCAGCGGGTTAGGACGCAGGGTCGCGGTGCGGCCCTCCCAGGTGGACCAGGCCTTGGCCGCGTGCATCTGGGCAATCTGGTCGTTGCCGACCAGACGCTTGTGGAACGCGGTAAGCAAGTCATTGCGCTCGTCCAGCGGGATCGGCGCGATGTAGTCCTGCCAGTAATCGGGGAACAGGCGGCTGGCGCCGGACTGGTAGAACCATTCGATTTCCTGCGGACGGCAGAGAAAGATCCCGCGCAGGATCAGACCGTGTACACGTTCAGGATGGGTTTGTGCGTAGGCCAGCGCCAGGGTCGAACCCCATGAGCCGCCAAACAGCACCCATTTGTCGATTCCCAGGTGCTGGCGAATCCGCTCGAGGTCGGCGACCAGATCCCAGGTGGTGTTGTTTTCCAGGCTGGCGTGGGGCGTGGAGCGACCGCAACCGCGCTGATCGAACGTGACAATGCGATAGAGATTGGGATCGAAGAAGCAACGACTCTGGGCATCACATCCGGCACCGGGACCACCATGGATGAACACCACGGGCAAACCTTCCGGTGAACCGCTTTCGTCGACATACAGCGTGTGAGTCTCGTCGACGGCCAGATCGTGCCGGGCGTGGGGTTTGATCTGCGGGTACAAAGTCTGCATTGCGCACTCCGTAAGGGGTCAAGGTCATCCCTGGGGGGACTTCTATTATTCTGCCGTCCGGCATCATAAACCCGAATTACGTCAATGAGCATGCCCGTGCGAAGTCAGAGTTTCGCCGCCAGATATCCGAACAAGGTTTCGTACAGCGTATCGACCTCGGCCACCTGCCCGCGAGCCCGCAAACAGCCATGAACCAAACCCTCGCCGACATATAGCGTGGCAGCCACGCCCGCAGCCTTCAGTCGCTCGGCATACAGCACGCCGTCATCGCGCAACGGGTCGAATTGCGCCACCGCGATCCATGCCGTTGGCAGACCGCTGAAATCCGTGGCGAGCAATGGCATGGCGTAGGCGTTCGGATGACGGGTGCCTTGCAGGTAGAGCGCGTGATAGCAATCGACGTCACTGCTGCTGAGTAACGGCGCGTCGATGCACTCACTGCGCGATGGCAGCCGGTAATCGCCGCCCAATCCCGGATAGATCAGAATCTGCGCGCACGGCAGCGGCTCGCCGGTATCGCGCAGCGCCAGGCACAACGCCGCCGCGAGGTTGCCACCGGCACTGTCGCCGGCCACCAGCATGCGCGCAGGGTCGAGTTGAAACGGCCTGGTGAGCAGTGCTCGCCAGACCTTCAGGCAATCATCGAACCCGGCGGGAAACGGATGCTCCGGCGCCAGGCGGTAATCGACGGCGATCACCCGTACACCCAGTGTCGATGCCAATTCGGCGCAGATGAAATCGTGGGAGTCCAGGCCCCCCACCACCCAGCCACCGCCATGCAGGTAAACGATGCACGACGCACCGCTGGCCGGTGGTTGATAGGAACGAACCGCAACACCGGCCAACTCGAAATCAACCACAGACAACCCGGCAGGGCGCGCCGGGGTAAACGCCCGGCACATCTCGCTGTAAGCCTGGCGCAATCCGGCGATGCTGCTGTCGGTGCTGTTGAAACTGACGGTTTTCTCGACGAATGCCGTCATTTGCTCGGAAAGCGGGTAAGGAGTCATTAGCCTGGTGCCCGTTCAGGGAGATGTGTGGTGACCACCTGTGGGAGCGAGCTTGCTCGCGATAGCGGTAGGACATTCAAAATTGATGTCAACTGATACGCCGCCATYGCGAGCAAGCTCGCTCCCACAGGTCTTGCACAGAGCAGACAGGGGTCAGTTCTTCAGGCTGGCCTGAACCGTCGCCACGCTATCCTTGCCATCGAAGCTGCTGACACCCGCCAGCCAGCGCTGCAAGTCTTCGGGATGGTCACGCAGCCATTTTTTCGCGACATCCTGAGCTGTCTGGCGCTCCATGATCGGCACCATCAACTGGCTTTCCTGGGCGGCGCTGAACGTGAGGTTTTCCAGCAGGCGATTGACGTTCGGGCAACGCTGGGCGTAATCCGGCGCGGTTACGGTGGAAACGGTCGCGGCACCTTCATTCGGCCCATAGACATCTTCGCTGCCGGTCAGGTAGTTGATTTTCATGTTGATGTTCATCGGGTGCGGGGTCCAGCCGACGAACACCACGAATTCCTTGCGATTCACCGCCCGCTGCACGGCCGCCAGCATCCCGGCCTCACCGGACTCGATCAGTTTGAAATCCTTCAGGCCGAAGTGATTGGTCTCGATCATGGTCTTGATCGTGGTGTTGGCGCCGCTGCCCGGCTCGATGCCGTAGATCTTGCCACCTAGCTGATCCTTGAATCTGGCGATGTCGGCGAAGGTTTTCAGCCCGGCCGCCGCCACATAGTCCGGGACCGCGAGGGTGGCCTGGGCATCGGCCAGGCTCGGGTTGTCCATGACCTTGACCTGATTGGCAGCTACGAACGGTGCGATGTTTTTATCCATCGCCGGTTTCCAGTAACCAAGGAAGATGTCCAGGCGGTTGTCGCGGATGCCGGCGAAGATGATTTGCTGCACGGCGCTGGTTTGCTTGCTTTCATAGCCAAGACCGTTGAGCAGCACATCGGCCATGCCACTGGTGGCGATCACGTCGGTCCAGTTGACCACGCCCATGCGCACGGTTTTGCAGGAAGCGTCGTCCGCGGCCATGGCGCCGGCGCTCAACAGAGCGGTGCCGCAGAAGATTGAGAGACAGCGGGTGAACAGACCTTTGGGGCTTGTCATAGAGAGCATTCTCGTGCGGCAGCGGATTATTGTCGGGGCGGTGTCTTTGTGCACCGTGGCCAGAACATTACGCAGCAGACGAGCGGTAGAAGCGAACTGTGGCGACCGTGTTTTGCACGGTGGCGACTGTCATGAGCAGATATTGAGGCATATGAAAACCTGTGGGAGCGAGCTTGCTCGCGATGAGGCCATGACATTCAACATTGATGTTGCCTGCCAGGCCGCCATCGCGAGCAAGCTCGCTCCCACAAGTTATGCGGCAGGTTAGCGGTTGTAGTGCTTCTCGCCCCAGGCCAACAACCCTTGCAGCAACTCCTTCAACACCACCCGCGTCGGCTCCGCCAGGTCCGGGCGATAACGGAACGGCTCGAACTCCTCCATATACGTGCACTGCCCCAGCTCCAGCTGCACGGCGTGGATGTTCTCGGCCGGATTGCCGTAATGACGGGTGATGTGCCCGCCCTTGAAGCGCCCGTTGAGCACGTGGGTGTAATTGTCGTGAAGCGCGCAGATCGCTTCCAGTTGGGTCGCAAGCTGTGGATCGCAACTGGCGCCATTGAAGGTACCAAGGTTGAAGTCCGGCAGTTTACCGTCGAACAGGTGCGGGATCAGCGAGCGGATCGAGTGCGCATCGAACAGCAGCGCATAGCCGAACTCGGCCTTCAATCGCGCCAGTTCCTGCTGCAGGGTGCTGTGGTAAGGCGTCCAGATCTGTTCCAGATAGGTCGCACGCTCTTCTTTCGAAGGCTCCAGCCCTTCGCGGAACAATGGCACGCCGTCGAACAGCGTCGCCGGGTACAGGCCCGTGGTTGCGCCCACGTACAGTGGCTTGTCGTCGGACGGCCGGTTAAGGTCGATGACGAACCGCGAGTACTCGGCGGCCAGGGTACTGGCGCCCAGTTCAGCGGCGAAATCGTACAACTGCGGGATATGCCAGTCGGTGTCCGGCAGGCTTTTTGCCTGCGGGATCAACCCGGCTTCGACCGCTGGCGTCAGGCGCACACCGGCGTGTGGCATGCTGATCAGCAGCGGCACGCGGCCTTGTTTGAAGTTCAGAACCTTATCCACAACAGATCTCCTACAGACTTGATTCGACGCCGTGGCGCACGACGCGTTTTTCCAGATCGCCGCCCAGCCAGTAACAGAGGTCGGCCGGACGATCGATTTGCCAGGCGACGAAATCCGCAACCTTGCCCGCCTCCAGCGAACCATGGGTGTCGGCCATGCCCAAGGCCGTGGCGGCGTGAATCGTCGCGCCGGCCAGGGCTTCTTCCGGGGTCATGCGAAAACAGGTGCAAGCCATGTTCAGCATCAGGCGCAACGACAGTGCCGGCGAGGTGCCCGGATTGAGGTCGCTGGCGATGGCGATTTTCACACCGTGCTTGCGCAAGGCATCCATCGGCGGCAATTGGGTTTCGCGCAGGAAGTAAAAGGCGCCGGGCAACAGCACGGCAACCGTACCGGACTTGGCCATGGCAATGGCGTCGTCCTCGGTCATGAACTCCAGGTGATCGGCGGACAGCGCGTGATAACGCGCCGCCAGGCTCGAGCCATGCAGCGACGACAACTGCTCGGCGTGCAGCTTCACTGGCAGGCCCAGTTTCTGGGCGGTAATGAACACCCGCTCGACCTGCGCCGGAGAGAACGCCAGGTACTCGCAGAACGCGTCCACCGCGTCCACCAATCCCTCGGCGGCCAAGGCCGGGAGCATGTCGGCGCAGATGTGATCGATATAGTCGTCAGCGCGGTCCTTGTACTCCGGCGGCAGGGCATGAGCCGCCAGGCAGGTGCTGCGCACGCTGACCGGCAGTTCGGTGCCGAGGCGACGGGCCACACGCAGCATCTTGCGCTCGTTGGCCAGGTCCAGGCCGTAGCCGGACTTGATTTCGATGCTGGTGACGCCGTCGCGCATCAGGCTTTTCAGACGCTTGGCGGCACTGGCGAACAGTTCGTCTTCGCTGGCCGCGCGGGTGGCGCGCACGGTGCTGGCGATACCGCCGCCGCTGGCGGCGATTTGCGCGTAGCTGACGCCTTGCAGGCGCTGTTCGAATTCACCGCTGCGGTTACCGCCGAACACCGTATGAGTGTGGCAGTCGATCAGGCCCGGTGTGACCCAGGCCCCGCTCAAGTCGTTGACGGCCGGGTACTCGCCCGCCGGTAACTCACCGCGCGGGCCGATCCACTCAATGTGCGCTCCTGACGTCACGATGGCCGCGTCCTCGATGATCGAGTAGACGCCTTGTACCATGGTTGCGACGTGGCAGTGTTGCCAGAGAGTTTTCATCCTTGGCCTCCATTAGGTTATCGATGAGAAAAAACAGGGTCCTGTGTCACCAGGGCTGCCTGGCCCGCCGCCGGTTTCACCCACGTCAGGTAAGCCAGCACCAGCAGCACGATCCAGACCACGCCGACGATCAGCGCTGCCTGGGTGTCCGGGAAATAGCCCAGCACGCCGAAAATGAACAGCATGAAGGCAATCGCCGCCGCCGGCGCATAGGGCCAGAGCGGTACCGGGAATTTCAATTGTGCAACCTGCTCGGCGCTCATGGACCGGCGCATGGCCACTTGGGTCACCAGAATCATCAGCCAGACCCACACCGTGGCAAAGGTCGCGATGGAAGCGATCAACAGGAACACGTTTTCCGGGATCAAAAAGTTCAGCAACACGCCCAGCAGCAGCGCGGCGCTCATCACCACCACGGTCATCCATGGCACGCCATTGCGCGACAGGCGCGCGAAGCCCTTGGGTGCATGCCCTTGCTGGGCCAGACCGAACATCATGCGGCCAGCGCCGAAGATGTCACTGTTGATCGCCGAAATCGCCGCCGTGATCACCACGATATTGAGGATGGTGGCCGCCGAGCTGATGCCCAGCTTGTCGAAAATCTGCACGAACGGGCTGCCCTGGCTGCCGATCTGCTGCCATGGAAAGATCGACATCAGCACCAGCATCGTCAGCACGTAAAACAGCAGGATCCGCAACGGTACGGCATTGATCGCCCGGGGCAGCACGTGTTGCGGGTCTTTGGCCTCACCTGCCGTTACGCCGATGATTTCAATACCGCCAAACGCAAACATCACCACCGCGAACGAAGCAATCAGACCGCCCATGCCATTGGGCATGAAGCCACCCTGGGTCCAGAGGTTGCTGATGTCGGTCGCCTGGCCAGGGGCCGAGCTGATGCCGAACAGCATGATGCCGAAACCGCCCAGGATCATCGCGACGATGGCCGCGACCTTGAGCAGCGACAGCCAGAACTCCATTTCACCGAAGACTTTGACGTTGCACAGGTTCAAGCCGCCGACGATGGAAACGACACCCAGCACCCAGATCCAGCGGGAGACCTCCGGAAACCAGAAGCCCATGTAAATACCAAATGCCGTGACGTCGGCCATGCCGACGATGACCATTTCGAATGCGTAGGTCCAACCGAGGATGAAGCCCGCCATCGGCCCAAGATAGGTACTGGCGTATTGGCCAAAGGAACCGGCCACCGGGTTGTGCACCGCCATCTCACCGAGGGCGCGCATGACCATGAACACGGCCRCACCACCTATCAGGTAAGCGAGCAGTACTGCAGGCCCGGCCATTTGAATGGCCGAGGCAGATCCATAAAACAGCCCGGTGCCGATCGCCGACCCCAGCGCCATGAAGCGAATATGTCGGGCAGAGAGCCCGCGTTTCAAACCTTTTTCTGGCTGTTGCATTTCTCGTCCCTAATTATTGTTATTCGACGCAAAATCGAATCGCGAGCAAGCTCGCTCCCACATAGGATTGCATGAAACCTGTGGGAGCGAGCCTGCTCGCGAAGGGGCTATTAC
>NZ_JBGCUL010000838.1:0-1972 GCF_054177685.1 Pseudomonas sp. P5_A2_2 | reverse complement strand
AGCAAGCTCGCTCCCACAGGGTCCGTCCCACAGGGTCCGTGTTAAACCAGCCGAGAGGAGTTGCAGCAATGACCCGCCTAACTGCCAAAGACTTCGCCCCTGAACTGCTGGAACTGTACGACTACTACGCCCACGGCAAGATCAACCGCCGGGAGTTTCTCGACCGCGCGGCATTATTCACCTTCGGCGGATTGACGGCTGGAGCCCTGCTCGCCGCGCTAAGCCCCAACTACGCGCTGGCCGAGCAGGTCGAGTTCACCGATCCGGACATTCTTGCCGAGTACATCACCTACCCCTCGCCCAAGGGCCACGGCGAGGTTCGCGGTTATCTGGTGCGTCCGGCCAAGGCCACCGGCAAGGTGCCGGCGGTGGTGGTCGTGCACGAAAACCGCGGGCTCAACCCCTACATCGAAGACGTGGCCCGGCGTCTGGCCAAGGCCGGTTTCATCGCCCTCGCCCCTGACGGCCTGAGTTCGGTCGGCGGTTATCCCGGCAATGACGACAAGGGCCGCGAACTGCAGGCCAMGGTCGACCCGGAAAAGCTGATGAACGACTTTTTCGCCGCCGTCGAGTGGATGATGAAACACCCCGCCGCCACTGGAAAAGTCGGCATCACCGGGTTCTGCTACGGCGGTGGCGTGGCCAATGCCGCTGCCGTGGCCTATCCGGAACTGGGTGCCGCCGTGTCGTTTTATGGCCGTCAGCCAACGGCCGAGGAAGTGCCACGGATCAAGGCACCGGTGATGCTGCACTACGGCGAACTGGATACGCGGATCAACGAAGGCTGGCCGGCCTATGAGAAAGCGTTGAAGGCCGGGGGCAAGACCTATGTGGCCTACATTTATCCGGGCTGCAATCATGGCTTTCACAATGATTCGACGCCGCGTTATGACGAGGCGGCGGCGAAGCTGGCGTGGGAGCGGACGTTGGGGTGGTTTAAAAAGTATCTGGTTTGAATAAAAATTCTGGGCCAGCAGGACTGGCCCCATCGCGAGCAAGCTCGCTCCCACAGGGACCGAGTCGAAGCACATATCTGTGAACGACTCAGGAACCTGTGGGAGCGAGCTTGCTCGCGATGGCGATCTCACGGCTGGTGACTACTTCGGCTGAGCCACCGTCCGCAGATACGGCTTCAGGGTCTTGAAGCCATCCGGATACTTCTTCTTCGCGTCTTCGTCAGACACCGAGGTCGGGATGATCACGTCTTCACCCGGCCGCCAGTTCACTGGCGTGGCGACGGTGTGTTTGGCATTGAGTTGCAGGGAATCGAGCAGGCGCAGCACTTCATCGAAGTTGCGCCCGGCGCTCATCGGGTAGATCAGCATGGCCTTGACCTTCTTGTCCGGTCCGACGATGAACACCGAACGCACCGTGGCGTTGTCCACCGCCGTGCGCGCGCCGCCGCTGGCATTGGGGTGGATCATGTCGTAGAGCTTGGCCACCACCAGGTTTTCGTCGCCGATCAGCGGATAGTTGATCGCCGTGCCCTGAGTCTCGGCGATGTCACCGACCCAACGGTTATGGTCACTGACCGGGTCGACGCTGAGCCCGACAACCTTGGTGTTGCGCTTGTCGAATTCCGGCTTGAGTTTGGCCAGGTAGCCCAGTTCGGTGGTGCACACCGGGGTGAAATCCTTGGGATGGGAAAACAGGATGGCCCACCCATCGCCGATCCATTGGTGAAAGTTGAGGGTACCTTCAGTGGTGTCGGCGGTGAAATCCGGTGCTTCGTCGCCAATGCGGATAGCCATGTTCGATCTCCTTGCAGTGATGGACAGGGACGCCGTCAGGGCAGCGAATGCGCTTTCAACGGCATGGACGCGAGACATTATAGGATAGGTTCCGGCACTCGCCGGCCTGCGTTGGCTGAGTCGCTAGCCCACCAGCGCAATCAGTTGCTGGCGCTGGGCGTCGGTCAGCATCGGGCCGAAACCGGCCCGGGCATTTTCCGCCATGTAGCGCGGGTTGCCGG
>NZ_JBGCUL010000837.1:0-1973 GCF_054177685.1 Pseudomonas sp. P5_A2_2 | reverse complement strand
GTGCATTTACAATGCGGACAAAATCGAGATAGGTGATTTTTCCAGGATTGACGATTTTTGTGTGATCTCGGGAAGCGTAAAAATTGGTCGGTACAATCACATCACGCCAATGTGTCTCGTCGCCGGAGGTATTCCTGGTATCGTCATGGACGATTTTTGTACATTGGCATATGGCGTAAAAGTCTTTTCGCAATCGGACGATTATAGCGGCGAGACATTGACCAACTCTCTCGTCCCGAAAAAATTCAAGAACGAGAAATTTTCCGCTGTTCGACTCGGCAGACATGTCATTGTGGGAGCGGGGTCGGTTATTTTCCCGGGTGTTGAGATATCAGAAGGTTGTTCTATAGGCTCAATGGCATTAGTCACCA
Source organism: Pseudomonas sp. P5_A2_2 (assembly GCF_054177685.1). Taxonomy (NCBI): domain Bacteria; kingdom Pseudomonadati; phylum Pseudomonadota; class Gammaproteobacteria; order Pseudomonadales; family Pseudomonadaceae; genus Pseudomonas; species Pseudomonas sp. P5_A2_2. Next base: position 1,602 of record NZ_JBGCUL010000837.1, on the reverse strand, counting down.
GGTCGACTGAGGCATGGGGGATATATGCCGGCGTGCCAGCGAAGCTTATAAAACAACGCAAAAAAGATTTGCTGAAACTCGAAGTCGAATTTTTAAGTGAGCAAAAAAATGATCCCATTTAACAAGCCCCCATATACTGGTAATGAAGATCAGTACGTTCTCCGTGCCATGCGCAGTGGTAAAATGTCGGGAGATGGTGAGTTCACTGCTTTGTGCCATCAGTGGTTTGAGAAAACGTTGGGCTGCGCCAAGGCGCTATTGACGCCTTCCTGTACTCAGGCATTGGAAATGGCCGCAATTCTCATCGATATTCAGCCTGGTGATGAAGTCATCATGCCAAGCTATACCTTTGTTAGTACGGCAAACGCCTTTGTACTGCGAGGGGCGAAAATCGTGTTTGTCGACATTCGCCCAGACACAATGAACATTGATGAAACCCTGATTGAGGGTGCTATTACATCTCGGACCAAGGCGATCGTGCCTGTGCATTATGCAGGCGTCGCTTGCGAGATGGATACAATAATGGATATTGCCAAGCGCAATGGTTTGTTTGTAATAGAGGACGCTGCTCAGGGAATGATGTCCACCTACAAGGGGCGTCAACTGGGTTCTATTGGTCACATGGCTGCCTTTAGTTTTCACGAAACAAAAAACTTTACAAGTGGTGGTGAAGGAGGGTTGTTGATTATTAATGATGCTCGTTTCGTTGCCCGCGCAGAAATAATCCGGGAAAAAGGGACAAATCGGAGTCAGTTCTTTCGAGGGATGATTGATAAATATACATGGGTAGATGTAGGAAGCAGTTATCTTCCTGGTGAGCTGCAGGCGGCTTATTTGTATGGTCAGTTAGAGCGTTGTGAATATATCAATTCTGCACGTCTTGCCCTATGGGCAAAGTACCATGAGCATTTTAAAGCTTATGAAAATAAGGGAGTTGTTGATCTCCCTGTGATACCGGACGGCTGTGTTGCGAATGCCCATATGTATTATATCAAGGTGAAGGATATTGATGTCCGCACAGCAGTGCTGAGTAAACTAAAAGACGCTGGTATTGGTGCTGTATTTCATTATATTCCTTTGCATTCGGCACCTGCTGGAAAAAAGCTTGGTGTATTTTCCGGTGATGATAAGTTTACCACCCGTGAAAGTGAGCGCCTTATTCGCTTGCCTCTCTGGTTAGGTATGAATACTGATGAGGAAAATGAGGTCAAGAGCCAAGTAACTGCAGCGATTATGTCCTGTGTCGCGTAACGAGTGCAGCGACAAGCTTCAGTATCGGAAAGCTGTTTCCAGCGCCGTATTGACGACTCTTGCCCAGGCTTCAAAAATAGTTGTTGGCTTTCTGATTCTAAAGCTAATCGCTCTATATTTGGGGCCGGACGGGCTGGGGAAGCTTGGCCATTTTATGAGCCTGACTTCGATACTCGCTCTGCTGGCTGGCGGAGGTATCACTCATGGCGTTATAAAGTATTCTGCTGAATACAGAAATGACAAGTTTAATCTCTATAGGCTTTTGAGTACTGCCTCGGCTTTTGCATTTGTCTTTTCTGTTTTTTTTGCTTTGTTGTTTTTGCTTTTTTCTCATTCGATATCAGTGTTCAT
>NZ_JBGCUL010000836.1:0-1976 GCF_054177685.1 Pseudomonas sp. P5_A2_2 | reverse complement strand
ATGCTCACCATAGCGGGAGCATACGCCGACCTTGCGTTAGTTGTGACTGCGATCTACTTATTGCCAGCTTTAATGTTAGGCCTTTGGGCTGGTGATCACATCTCATTTAAAATGTCTCGCAATACGTTCACGAAGCTAATAAATATCATCATATTGGCTAGCGGCATTACTCTCATGTATCGAGCCTATCTTGGCGGCAATTAAAAATACATCAGGCGCGCTTGCCTGGAATTAACTATTTAAAGCGAGGTTTACAATTGAAAAGCTCTCAAGCTCTACGTGATCTATTGAGTTCAGGAAAAACCATTATGGCTCCTGGTGCCTATGACGGCCTGTCGTCAAGACTAGTCAGCCTGGCTGGTTTTGACGCTGTGTATGCAAGTGGTGGCGCTATCGCTAGATCTGCTGGGTATCCAGATATCGGCTTACTGAGCTTTACTGAAGTTATCGAGCGGATTGAGAAAATTGTAGAAGCCAGCGATATTCCCGTTATCGCAGACGCTGACACTGGATTTGGTGGTACTGCCAACGTGCAACGCACCGTGAGGGCACTGGAACGCATCGGTGTAGCCGGCTTCCATCTGGAAGATCAAACATTCCCTAAGCGATGCGGGCACTTGGATAACAAGTCGCTTATTGATACCGAAGAGATGTGCCAGAAGATAAAAGTGGCGCGTGCTAGCTTGCATGACACTAATTGCCTAGTTATCGCTCGCACTGACGCGATAGCAATTGAAGGTTTCGAAGCAGCGCTTGTTAGAGCACAACGTTACGTTGATGCGGGTGCCGACATGATTTTTGTAGAAGCGCCGGAGACGCTGGAGCAAATTCAGATTATTGCCCAACGGATTCCTGGGCCAAAACTCATGAACATGTTCTATGGCGGAAAAACCCCACTCGTTTCTCTACAAACACTTGCAGAACTTGGTTATCAACTTGTCATCGTGCCATCGGATCTGCAACGGGCAGCCATCCATGCTATGAAAAAAACCCTGGTTGAACTCAAACGCTCAGGGGATAGCCATGCAATGTCGGCTGAATTAACGAGTTTTTCGGAGCGCGAGCTGATAATTCAAACTGAAAAGTATCTGGCACTGGACGACTTGTAAAAACAGCTTTGTAAGCAACATGCGCTAAAAACAAGGAATGACATCATGACCGGTCAAGCTGCCAGCTGAATCAGCATCTCCTCAGCCCTGCGGGTGCCCTGGATGGTGGTCCACTGTCGCCGTGCCTATCAGGCTTTACCACCACTTCCAGCCATACGTCGCAAAACCTCTGGATGTCCTTTGGCACAGTGCAGGATAACGGCACCGACGTGCCCCGTGATCAAGATCAACATTGTCCAACCCAGCAAACTGTGGAAGTTGCTTCCCAAGTCAATCATCCATTGAATCTTCTCCCCGTTAAATCCATCCATCACCGTTAGGCCAAACGCCGAGAACGCCCGGCCTGATCCGTATTGACGGAGAAGCCCCAGGAAGGGAATCAAGAACATGAAGCCGTAGAGCAGCAGATGCCCCAAACGAGCGCCAATGTTCAAGCTCGGTGGACGGGCGTGTCTGTTCAATAGGCTCCAACCTGCACGCAGCAGAAGCAGTATCATCAGTAACAGACCGACCGGCTTGTGAGTCGGCCACATAAACTTTTCAAACGCAGACTCAGCAAAAAGATAGTGCGCGCCGGCTGAGCAATATATCCAGGCAAAAGCTGCAGTCATCGCCCAGTGCAAACCGCGACTGATCGTGTCATAGCGGTGCTCCGTGTCAGTTATTTCAGCTGTATTTCGCATATTTATCGTTTCCTTGTATTGAAATACTCGACTTTTTTTGTATTTTCCTGTGATCAAAGGCATCTGTTTGGGGCCGATAGGCGCAGTCAACGGGAGAAACATTGGGTACAGTTGGTCATGGGAGCGTCGGTTGTGATTGAGGACGACACCCGATGACCGCGAATGCATCGCGACAGTGGGGTGG
>NZ_JBGCUL010000835.1:0-1979 GCF_054177685.1 Pseudomonas sp. P5_A2_2 | reverse complement strand
CAATGACGGATATCAATGTATCCAAGAGAAATTAAAAGATATATCAACCCCCATCGACCTGCAAAACGCAAAATTGTCACAACCACACTGCAAATATTACAAAMTATAAAACAAGGATCAGCGCCCACAAAAAAACCAGACAACAATCAATTGCCTGGTTTAGTTATAAAAATAATCAATGGGATTATACAATGATGCTTGTGAAATATTTTTTCAGCGCCCGGACTTCAGCGACATCTCCTTGTTGAACAAGTTGATCTATCCATCCTTGTATAAGAACCGCAGATGGCCGGACAGCCGACAGATTCAAATGCTCCGGCAAGATTTCGTCACCCGTACTGACCAGCAATGCAAAGTGAATGACGTTCTCCAGCTCCCTGGTATTGCCCGGCCAACTGTGCCGTTCCAACACTTGTTGCGCCTCCTCGCTGATCAGCGGTACCGGCAGGTCCAGGCGTTGGCTGTAGATGCCGAGGAAGTACTCCGCCAGCGAGAGGATATCCCCCACCCTCTCACGCAACGCCGGCAGTTCGAGCGGGCCTTCACAGAGGTAGTGATAGAGCCGCTCATGGAATTTTCCGGCGGCAACCGCCTGGGCCAGATCGATGCTGGTGGCCGCCACCAGCCGCACATCCACCGGGCTCGGCTGCTGGGCACCGACGCGGGTGACTTCGTGGTTTTCCAGCGCGGCGAGCAGTTTGGTCTGGATCGGCAGCGGCAGGTCGCCGATTTCGTCCAGGTACAGCGTGCCGCCGTTGGCCGAACCGAACCACCCGGCACGACTGCTCGCCGAGCCGCTGTAGCTGCCCGCCGCATAGCCGAACAACTCGGCGTCGGCGTAGGTCGGGCTGATGGCACCGCAGTTGACCGATACGAACAACCCGCCGCGATCACTGGCGCGGTGGATATGGCGGGCCAGCAATTCCTTGCCGGTGCCGGTTTCGCCACGGATCAGCACTGACACTGAACGCGTGGCCAGTTGCTCCAGGTCTTCACGTAATTGCCGCGAACGCGGATCGACAAACACCAGCGCCTTGGCGCGAATGCTCAGGGGACTTTTTTCGGCATCGGGAAAGGTCAGCAGCGGCTGACCGAAGGCTTCAAAGCTCATGACAGACTCCCGCCCAAAACCGCCGGGAGACGGGGGCGTTAAATAAAGAAAGTGTTCAAGCGCGACGCAGGGCGTGGTGTTCCATGCGGTTCTGCAAGCGATAGAGATAGGCAAAACCCTGCTCCCAGCGCTGGTGACCGGACTTGACGTTGATATGCCCCGCCCCCGCCAGAATCCCCGCCTCGGCCCCCCAATGGCGCGCCAGTTCCAGGGCACGCGGTGCACTGACGGCGCTGTCGTTGTCGGAACTGACGACCTGGCTCGGGAATGGCAGCAGGTCCGTCGGAATCGGCGCGAAGTTACGCAAGGCCGGCACGCAGGCCGGGCGTTCGACGTCTGCTGGCGCGACGAGCAAGGCGCCGCGCACTTGACGCAAAAACTGCACGGGGGCGCTCGCCGCCCAATGGGCGACGGTGATGCAACCCAGGCTGTGGGCAATGATAATCACCGGCGTGCTGTCGGCGGCAATCGCCTCGGCCAGCGCCGCGACCCAGTCCTCGCGACGTGGCGTCAGCCAGTCAGCCTGTTCCACCCGTGCGCTGTTCGGCAGGCTGTTCTGCCAGTGGCTTTGCCAATGATCTTCTGGCGATCCTTGCCAGCCCGGCACAATCAGGTAGCGAATTGATTCGTTGCGCATGGGGGAGCTCTCCTGCTGCGTGTCTGTTCCCGGTCGAGTATAGGCAGGTGAGATATATTCGTTAAGGAATAAGAAGCTATTTATTAAGACCCATATCGAATATTAAACGCAAAACCTGTGGGAGCGAGCTTGCTCCGGGCGGCGTTCCGACGATAGGGCCCGGAAATTCAACATCGATGTCGATTGATCCACCGCCATCGCGAGCAAGCTCGCTCCCACAGGGAACAGTGT
>NZ_JBGCUL010000834.1:0-1979 GCF_054177685.1 Pseudomonas sp. P5_A2_2 | reverse complement strand
ATTCAACAGCGTGTGGAGCCTCGACAGCCGAGCCGACCGAATGGGGATTCGCCTGTTGGGTACGGCGCTGCAGTACCAGGGTAAACCGATGATTTCCGAAGGTATTCCGTTGGGGGCTGTCCAGGTGCCGCCGGACGGGCAGCCGATCGTGTTGCTCAATGATCGGCAGACCATTGGCGGTTATCCGCGGCTGGGGGCGTTGACGCCACTGGCGCTGGCGCGATTGGCGCAGTGTTTGCCGGGGGCGCGGGTGCGGTTGCGGCCGGTGGTGCAGGATGTCGCCCATCGTGAGCATGTCGAGTATTTGCAGCGTTTTTTGAACAGCTAAAAGCATCGCGAGCAAGCTCGCTCCCACAGGGTAAGAGTCGTTCACAAAATTTGTGAACAGCACCAAACCAATGTGGGAGCGAGCTTGCTCGCGATGGCGTCAGACCAGACAACAAAGATTACTTGGAAAGAAACCGCATCCCTTCCTCCAACCCCCGCAACGTCAACGGATACATCTGATCCTCGATCAAATCCCGCACGATATTGGTCGAAGAGGTATAGCCCCAAGTGTCTTTAGGATACGGGTTGATCCAGATGAGCTTCTTGTACTTCTCCTTGAAACGCTGCATCCACACGTAACCGGCTTCTTCGTTCCAGTGCTCGACGCTGCCGCCCGGCTGGGTGATTTCGTAGGGTGCCATGGCGGCGTCGCCGATGAAGATCACTTTGTAGTCGGCGCCGTACTTGTGCAGCAGGTCCATGGTCGAGGTGCGCTCGGAGGTGCGGCGCATGTTGTTCTTCCACACCGATTCATAAATGAAGTTGTGGAAGTAGAAATACTCCAGATGCTTGAACTCGGTCTTGCAGGCCGAGAACAATTCCTCGCAAATCTTCACGTGGGCGTCCATCGAGCCGCCGATGTCGAACAGCAGCAACAGCTTGACGGTGTTACGCCGCTCCGGCCGCATCTGGATATTCAGCAGGCCGGCATCCTTGGCGGTGTGGTCGATGGTGCCATCGATGTCCAGCTCTTCCGCCGCGCCCTGACGGGCAAACTTGCGCAAGCGCCGCAAGGCAACCTTGATGTTGCGCGTGCCCAGCTCGACGGAATCGTCGAGGTTCTTGTACTCGCGCTGGTCCCAGACCTTGGCTGCCTTGCCCTGGCGCTTGCCGGCATCGCCGACCCGAATGCCTTCCGGATTGAAACCGCCGGAGCCGAATGGGCTGGTGCCACCGGTGCCGATCCACTTGTTGCCACCGGCGTGGCGTTCCTTCTGTTCCTCGAGGCGTTTCTTGAACTCTTCGATCAGCTTGTCGAGGCCGCCGAGGGACTGGATCGCCGCCCGCTCTTCATCGGTCAGTGAACGCTCGAATTCCTTGCGCAGCCAGTCTTCGGGGATCAGTGCCTGAAGATGATCGTCGAGCTTTTCCAGTCCATTGAAGTAGGCACTGAACGCCCGGTCGAACTTGTCGAAATGCTTTTCATCCTTCACCAGGATCGCCCTGGACAGGTAATAGAACTCGTCCATGTCGGCGAAGGTCACGCGCTGTTTCAGCGCGTTGATCAGGTCCAGCAGTTCACGCACCGAGACCGGCACCTTGGCTGCGCGCATTTCATTGAACAGGTTGAGCAGCATGGCATCAGCCTCTTAGCGGGTGCCGCGACGGCTCATGAACGCCAGACGTTCCAGCAATTGCACGTCCTGTTCGTTTTTCACCAGCGCGCCAGCCAGCGGCGGGATGGCCTTGGTCGGATCGCGCTCGCGCAGCACCGCTTCGCCGATGTTGTCGGCCATCAGCAGCTTCAGCCAGTCCACCAGCTCGGAGGTCGAAGGCTTCTTCTTCAGGCCCGGCACCTTGCGCACGTCGAAGAACACGTCCAGCGCTTCACTGACCAGGTCTTTCTTGATGTCCGGGTAGTGCACGTCGACGATCCGCTGCATTGTCACGCGGTCGGGGAAGGCGATGTAGTGGAAGAAGCAGCGACGCAG
>NZ_JBGCUL010000833.1:0-1989 GCF_054177685.1 Pseudomonas sp. P5_A2_2 | reverse complement strand
AGGCAGAACACCCCCAGCACAGCCCCCACAAGCCCGCCAGAGGCGGGCAAGGTCTTGACCCAGTAAAGGCCTGCGGCCGGCGCCAGGATGGCGTCCAGCGGTGCCAGGCACCGCAGCACTGGGTAGCTCACCCACGCAACACGTTCAAACGTCGGATTCATCGGTTCGCACTCGATCGAAGATCACCAGGACACCACGCAATGACAAACCGGCGCTCGACGGGCCATTCGCAGCCAGCACTTGATCCGACGCTTTGCGCAACTCCATAGCGTTCCATGGACACAAGCACACCAGCTGGAAACCACAAGAACCCCAAGACATACGCACTCCTTCCCCGCTCTGGCACTCCGCCTACATGTGCGGTCCACAAACTCTTGCGCATCGACCATCTAGCGAACTGTAAGTTTCACTTTGTGATCTCTTTTGGTCGACAGCATTCACTCTACACGTACTAGTATCGCTTTTCAATCACATTGACATACGCTATTTGTTTACGTATTGTGTATGTTTTGAACTCAGAAGGTACGCCCATGAACACCAGGCACCCCCACTCCCAAACATCGCGATGACGACGGACGCGTTCACGGCCAGCCTGGAACAGAGCGCTGCCAGCTATCCCCCGTCGAAGGCCCGCCGCATTGCGGCGCTGTTGCCGCAGATCGAGGCCGCCATGTCTCAAGGGAGCCCGCGCGCTCACATCGTCACTGCGTTGATGGGCGTCGGCATCGACATCACGCCGCACCAGCTGTCCAACGTCATCGCCCGTCTGCGCAAGCAGCGCCAGGACATGGCAGCAATGCCGGCCGTGCGCCCGAGCGGCGGCCCGATCGCAAGCGTTCCCACGCTCGCGCATCTGCCGAACCCGGCATCGGCATCGAAATTCGGCGCCCACGACCCTCGCCTGCTCGATGAGGTCATGCGCAGCACACCCGACATGAAAGCACTCGCCAAGTTGGCGCCAAAGGGGAAACCATGAAAGTCTGCGTCTTGAACTTCAGCGGCAACGTCGGCAAGAGCACGATCGCCGCCCACCTGTTGCAGCCTCGCCTGAACGCCCAGGTCTTCAGCGTCGAGAGCCTGAACGTCGATGCATCCAGCGACGGCGTCGAGGTGGCGAGGCTGCGGGGCAAGCACTACAACGAGCTGCAGCAGCGGCTCATGAAACTGGACGATGCGATCGTGGACGTGGGTTCGTCCAACGTCGAAGACTTCCTCAAAATGATGCAGCACTACGCCGACAGCCAGGAGGAGTTCGACCTCTTCGTGGTGCCGGTGGTCAAGGRTGGCAAGCAGCAGGCCGACACGGTGAACACGATCCGGGCGCTGCGGGCGATCGGCGTGCCGGCCGCGAAGATCCTGGTGGTCATCAACAAGGTCGAGACCGACGATGACCTGCGCACCGACTTCGCCGGCGTGTTCGGCTTCTGCGCCAGCGGTGAAGCGACGATCCCCGAGGGCGGCGTCATCTTCGCGAACGAGCTGTTCGCCATGCTCAAGACGCAACAGTTGTCGATCGGCGCGCTGAACGACGACACGACCGACTACCGCCAGCGGTTGCGCGTGGCAGCGAACGAGGAAGAACAGGATGCTKCGATCCAGATGATCGCCATGAAGCGCCTGGCCAAGACCTGCAACAAGAACCTCGATACGGCGTTCGCGGCCATGTTCCCCGCGATGCTCGCGGCGTCGCCTGCAATGCCGGTCGCTGCGTGACAGCGGTCTGATGGGCTCTCCTCTCGACGTCAGATCAGCGCGCGAAGCGCTGATCGTCGAAGCGCTTCGCGGCGTCGACACGGTGCTCGCCGCGGCCGACGCGGTCGGCGAGCGTCTATCGGCCAGCTCGCAAAGGCTGGAGGCTGCTGCCGCCGCGCTGAGCACTGCTGGAACCGTCTACTCGGCCGAAGTGGCGCAGCTCACCGAGGCCACCAAGAAGGCCCTGGGCGAGTACATCGAACGTCGTGCATCGGCCACGACCGCGCAGGCCTTGGC
>NZ_JBGCUL010000832.1:0-1990 GCF_054177685.1 Pseudomonas sp. P5_A2_2 | reverse complement strand
GGGCCGGATCGTCCACGTGCTCGATGACCTCGGTGGACACCACCCGGGTGGCGGTCGCGTCGGCAATCGGCAGCGGGTTGCAGTCGGTGACATGGCATTCGACGTCGCGGGCCGGTGTATCGGTCAGGCGCTGGCGGGTCGCTTCGACCTTGGCGGCGTCGATGTCGGCGACGATGATCTTCGCGCCGCGCATCCCGCAGAAATGCACGTTGCCGCCGTCGCCACAGCCGACATCCAGCAGTGTGTCCTCGGGGGTCACCGGGAAGCCGGTGAACAGTTCGCCGGTCTGTTGATTGAACCAGCCACTGAGCATCGCATCGTGCAGGCCGAGCATGTAGGGGTCGACTTTTTCCGCCACCGGCGCCGCGGGCGGTGTCTCTGGCTGAACAGGCGCGGGTGTGCCCGCCGTGAGTTTCTTCAAAAGGCTCAGCATGAGGTTGCTCCAGAGGAAGGGACGGCTGTTCGGGAGGTGCCCAGGCGTTTGACCAGCGAGGCGCCGCGGTTGCGCATGGGCATTTCGATGAAGCGATAGTTGAGTTCGCTCAGCAGCACGATCAGGCCGCCAGCCATCAGCAACATCAGAATCGGATGGCCAGCGGGACTGGGCAGCCCGGCAGCCTGTAAACGGAAAACGAATTCACGAACCAGCAAGTAGGCCGGGATATGGATCAGGTAAATCCCGTAGGAACGGCTGCCGACCCACGTCATCAGATTTTTGAACACGCCGCGCGGCAACAGGTAATCGCGGTTGTAAGAAGCGATCCACACCAGCAGCGCACACAACAGCGCAATCACGCCGATCCGGTAAGACGTGAAGGTGAAACGATCCGTTGCCATGAAGCTGAGCAACAGCGATACCGCGATCAGTGCGGCAACACCCGCCCATGGACGGCGCAGGAATTTTGGCTCCCGGCGCCGGTACGAAGGCTGCACGCTCCACATCGCCAACAGCACGCCAAGGGCCAGCGCGTCGGTGCGCACCACCATCAGGATCGGCGTGCGCAAGGTCAACAATTGCAGCGCCACCAACGCCAGCAAAGCCCACACCAGGTGTTTGCGCAACAGCACGATCAGCAGCGGAAACAGCAGGTAGAACTGCTCTTCCAGCGACAGGCTCCAGTACACGAAACTGGTGCCGTACTCGTAGCGATAAAAACTGTCGGCAAAGCGGAAATTGGCGTACTGCGCGATGCCGGCCAGGGTCGCCTGAAGGTTCGCGTGCAGCGTGCCAAACGCGCCGGAGCGGTTGAGAAAAAGACACGCCAGCAACATCAGCGCCAGCCATAACCAGGCCGAAGGCAGCAAACGAAAGGCCCGGCGCAACCAGAAATTGCGTGTCTGTTGCCAGTATTCCTGGCGAGTTGTGCAGCGGCGCAAGGCCGGGATCAGGCTGCGGGCAATGACGAAACCCGAGATCGCGAAAAACAGATCCACGCCCCACCACGGCTGGCTGTACAGCGTGATGCTCTGCAGCAACGGCACAGCCGCCGCGAACAGGCTGTCCTGCAGGTGATGAAACAGCACGCCGAGCACCGCAATGCCGCGCAGCAACTCGATGTCCATGATCCGTTTTTCGTTGCTCATGCGCCCTCCTGGACATGAGGTTTACGGGCAATGATCACCTGGCTCTTGGGCATGAACTGATCCAGCATCTGCTTGATCGCCAACCCGTCGGGCTGGGCCAGCAAGTCCTGCCAGGTTTTCGCCCAGCTCTCCATCAGCGGCGGATACGGCGCCTGAATCCGGTCGCGAACCGCACCACCCAGATCCCGTCCGGCAGCCCGCTCACTGGCCCAGAAAAAAATCATGCCCATGACCCAGAAAAAACCGGTGGCCTGGCGATGCTCGATGACCAGGCCCGCGTCTTCCACCAGCGCGGCGAATCGCTCCGGGCTGAAAATCTGCACGTGATTGGGCGATTGAAAATAGCTGGCCGGGGCGATGCCTTTCTGCAAATGCTCGCCCACCGGGGACGGCACGCTCAGCAGGT
>NZ_JBGCUL010000831.1:0-1990 GCF_054177685.1 Pseudomonas sp. P5_A2_2 | reverse complement strand
GTCGACAAGGCCGCGCGCGTGGCCATCGATAATCTGATCCTGGCGGCGGCCATGGACGGGGTGAACTCGGCGGTGATCTGCAACACCCTGATCTACGGTCACAGCCTGGGCGTCCATCGCGACAGCGTGCAGTTGCCGCGCCTGCTCAAACAGGCGCGCAAAAGCGGTGTGGTGCGCCATGTCGGCCCGGGCCGTAACATCTGGTCCAATGTGCACATCGAGGACGTGGTTGCGCTGTACCTGCTGGCGCTGACTGAAAACGTACCCGGCACCTTCTACTTTGTTGAAAGCGGTGAAGCATCATTCATCGACATGACCACCGCCATGGCCCAGGCGCTGAACCTGGGCGAACCGCAAGACTGGGCGCTCAAGGACGCGGAGGCCGAGTGGGGCTATGAAATGGCCAATTATGGTTTGGGCTCCAACAGCCGGGTGCGCGGTAAACATGCACGAGAGTTGCTGGGCTGGGTGCCGAAGCGCACGTCGGCAGTGGAGTGGATTCGCGACGAGATGGTGTGAGTTTGCTTTAGACCGCGTCACCGTTCATCGCGGGCAAGCCACGCTCCCACAGGTTTTGTGTTGTTCACGAAGTTGGCGAACAACACAGTACCTGTGGGAGCGGGCTTGCCCGCGATGGCGATTTCGTAGTCCCTGCAACTGGCCGCGCCGCCCTCGATTCCGTAACATCCGCACACTCTTTTCTCGTCTCTCCCTGTGTGCGATCCCTCATGAAAGCAAAACGTCTACGCGCCGATGTCCTGGCCGGACTTACCACGTCCTTCGCCCTGTTGCCCGAATGCATTGCCTTCGCGCTGGTGGCTCATCTCAATCCGCTGATGGGGCTTTATGGCGCATTCATCATCTGCACCCTGACCGCGCTGTTTGGCGGGCGACCCGGCATGGTGTCCGGCGCGGCCGGCTCGATGGCCGTGGTGATCGTCGCGCTGGTGGTTCAGCACGGTGTGCAGTATCTGCTGGCCACGGTGTTGCTGGGCGGGTTGATCATGATGGCGTTCGGGCTGCTCAAGCTCGGCAAGCTGGTGCGCATGGTGCCGTACCCGGTGATGCTCGGCTTCGTCAACGGCCTGGCGATCATCATTGCGCTGGCGCAACTGGAGCACTTCAAGAGTGGTGAGGCCTGGTTGAGCGGTGCGCCGCTGTACATGATGCTCGGGCTGGTCGCGGTGACCATGGCCATTGTCTATGTGCTGCCGCGCCTGACCCGTACGGTGCCGCCGGCGCTGGTGGCGATTCTCGGTGTGGGTCTGGCGGTGTATCTGCTTAGCCTGCCGACCCGCACCCTGGGCGACATGGCGCACATTGCCGGTGGCTTGCCGACGCTGGCGCTGCCGGACATCGCGTGGAATCTGGACACCCTGCGGATCATCGCGCCCTATGCGATCCTGATGGCGCTGGTCGGGTTGCTGGAAACCCTGTTGACCCTGAACCTCACCGACGAAATCACCGAGAGCCGTGGTTACCCGGATCGCGAGTGCGTGGCGCTGGGGGCGGCGAATCTGGTGTCCGGTGCGTTCGGCGGCATGGGCGGGTGCGCGATGATCGGCCAGACCGTGATCAACCTCAGTTCCGGCGGGCGCGGGCGCTTGTCCGGGTTGGTGGCCGGGGTGTCGATCCTGCTGTTCATTCTGTTTCTGTCGCCGCTGATCGAGCGCATTCCATTGGCCGCGCTGGTCGGGGTGATGTTCGTGGTGTCGCAACAGACCTTCGCCTGGGCCTCGTTGCGGGTGCTGAACAAAGTGCCGCTCAATGACGTGCTGGTGATCATCGCGGTGACGGTGATTACCGTTTTCACCGATCTGGCCATTGCGGTGCTCTGCGGCATCATCATTGCGGCGCTGAACTTTGCCTGGCAGCAGGCCCGTCAGCTGTATGCCGACAGCCACCTTGAGAACGACGGCAGCAAGCTGTACCGGGTGCATGGCACGCTGTTCTTCGCCTCGACCACACCGTTTCTCAATCAGTTCGATAC
>NZ_JBGCUL010000830.1:0-1990 GCF_054177685.1 Pseudomonas sp. P5_A2_2 | reverse complement strand
CTTTCAAGCTCGCACTCGGCCTCGCCACCCTCGMCGGTTGCGCGTCGCCTACGGTGCTCACCTTGAATGACGGTCGCGAAATCCAGGCCGTCGACACGCCACAGTTCGACAAGGATTCCGGCTTCTACGTATTCGAACAGCTCGATGGCAAACAGACCCGCATCAACAAGGACCAGGTTCGTACCGTTAAAGAGCTGTAATCCTGGCACCGCCGGATACAGAAAAGCCCGCTTGATGCGGGCTTTTTCATGCCTGAAGAACAGCGTTTCAGGTTCGCTTCTTGATCACCATTGCAGGGTGATTTCACTCTCGAACTCTCGCGCCTGGCCTGTGACCGGATCGATAAATTTCAGCCCCTGAGCCAGCAGTTTCAATGGATTGGCGTAGTCATCCTGCGCATCCTTGAGCACCTCGGGGTAAAACGGATCATTGCAGATACCGGCCCCCAACGCCGCCATATGTACCCGCAACTGATGTTTCTTGCCCGTCACCGGGTAAAGACCATAACGCCAGAGATCCCCCTGCTTCTCCCTGACTTCCACCGCTGTCTCGGTGTTGCTGGCCCCGGGCCCCTCCTGCATGCGGAAGAACGGTTCGCCATCGACCAGTCGGCTTTTATGAACCAGCGGGAAAGCAAGGTCAGGCAACGCCGCTGCGATGGCCTCGTAGCGCTTTTCGATCTGCCGGGTTGGAAACAACGACTGATAAGCCGAACGACTCTGCGGATTGGCGGAAAACAGTACCAGCCCTGCGGTATGCCGGTCGATGCGATGCAATGGCACCAGATGCGGATTGTCCAGGCGACGGATCAAGCGCCTGAGCAGCGTCTGTTCGACGTATTCGCCAGCCGGCGTCACGGGCAGAAAGTGCGGTTTGTCGGCAACCACCAGATGCTCGTCCGCGTACAGGATCGACTCGATCACCGGGATCGGCTTTTCATCCGGCACTTCGCGAAAATAATGAATCCGCAAACCTTCCTTGTAGGCCAGATCGAGGGCTATCGGCATGCCCTGCCCATCGAGGACCCGGCCACGGGCGATTCTGTCCAGCCATTGTTCGCGACCGATGGCGCTGAAATGCTCGCACAGGCAATCGACAACGGTGTGCCACGGGCCGGGTGGCAAGTAAAGCGTACTTGCCTGACTGTGTGCCGCGGAAAAAGAAGAAGTGGACATAAGAAAGCTCTAACCCTCAGTACAGATCGGCATTATCCAACAGCAAGGGGAATGAACCTAGGGGGCGTTCTCAAGCCGGGATCGGCGTGCGCGCCGCCGCTTCGGTGTACTCCTTGAGCCAGCGCAGCACATCGACCGCTTCCCAGCGAGCGGGGTCATACAGGGCGTACAACAATCCCTGGTAACCCACGACATCGAGTTGCCGGTGATATCCCGCGCGTTGAAACAAGGCCTCGATTTCTGCGAAACAGGTATTGAAATGCGTTTTGTTGAAGGGTGTTTTTCCTTCGGTCACCAGACCATCCAGTCGCAACTCAAGGACGGCCTCGCGCACGACGTCTGCGGACATCCGGTTCACGCTGTTCTTCAACTGTTCGACATTGACCACGATTCATCCCTCTCACGCCCGGGCTTGCCGGCTCACTCCCGAAAATCAGGAACGGCAAGGCAGGCGCGGCGAATAACTGTATGAGCATACAGTATCCGATCAACACCGATTAAGCCAAGGGGATCAATCGCAAAGTTCGACAGGCGGGACATGCCGCCAGCGCAAAAACCGCTTAATGCAGGAACGCCACTACCTGATCGRCACTGAACGGCCAGCCCAGTTCAGCGCCGGTGTCGACCCGCCGCAACACCGGAATCCGCAGGCTGTAAGCGGCGAACCACGCTTCATCGTCGGCGATATCCACCAGTTCCACCAGCAGGCCGCGCTCGACAAACTCCATCAACATGGCTTCGGCTACTTCACAGAAGTTCCACCAGCAGGCCGCGCTCGACAAACTCCATCAACATGGCTTCGGCTACTTCACAGA
>NZ_JBGCUL010000829.1:0-1991 GCF_054177685.1 Pseudomonas sp. P5_A2_2 | reverse complement strand
GTGCCCAGCGTGTGCGCTGGCTGATGTGTCGGGAAAGGCTTTCGGTGGCCAGGCCCGCCGCTTGTGGAATGGCGAGGTAGGCGGTATTGAAACCACGGCGATTGAGCTTGAGTGCCGTGTGCGCATCCTCCGTCACGGTTTCGGTGGCGATGCCGCCGACTTCCAGCAAGTGAGTGCGCCGGATGACCGCACAGGAGCCACAGAAGAATGCCGCGTTCCACAGGTCGTTGCCGTCCTGCACCAGGCCGTAGAACAGCTCACCTTCATTGGGTACCGAGCGAAAGGTATCGAGGTTTTTTTCGAACGGATCGGGTGAATAGAAGAAGTGCGGAGTTTGCAGCAACGCCAGGTTCGGGTCCTTTAAAAACCAGCCCATGGTGATCTGCAGGAAGGAGCGGGTGGGCACGTGGTCGGCGTCGAATATGGCGATGAACTCGCCATCGGTGACCTTGAGTGCCTCGTTGAGGTTGCCGGCCTTGGCATGTTGATTGTTGTCGCGGGTGATGTAGTTGACACCAATCTGCTGACAGAAATCCTTGAATTCCTCCCGGCGTCCGTCATCGAGCATGTGCACCCGCAGTTTGCCCTCGGGCCAGTCGATGGCCTGGGCCGCAAGCACCACCAGTTTGACGATGCCCAACGCTTCGTTATAGGTAGGAATGAAGACGTCTACCGTCGGCCATTCAGCGGGCGGCTGTTGCAGAAACTGCGGTTTGCGGTGCAGCGGCCAGGCGGTCTGTACGTAGCCGAAGACCAGGACGAGCAAGGCATACAGTTCGGCCAGCACCAGCCCGTAGCCAAATACGGCATCCTGCCAGTTGTCGAAGCCCAGGGTGTCGGTCAGGCGCCAGTACATGTAGCGCAGCGAAGCGATCAGCGAGAGGGTGATCAGGGTCAGGATCGCCAGACGCCCGGCTTGCTTGCGGATGATCAGGCTGGTGGCGAAACAGACGGCGGCAAACGCGGCCTGGGAATACAGATTCAGCGGCGCAGTGAGAATACCCAGCACCAACAATGCGGCGATCAGCCCGGCCGAGATCTTCAGGCCCTGGCGGCAACGCAGGGGCCAGCGACTGACGCGAGCCTGGAAAGAATCCAGTAGCTGCTGCAACCACCATGTCTTTGCAGGCAGCTGATTGAGCCGGGCGGTCATGGCGTGTCCTGCTGACTTGAAGCATCCGCCCAAAGCAGGGCATGGACCGCGCCTGACAGCGCAAGAATGTCCTGACAGCCAATGCTCTCAGGTGCGTACTGCAACAGGTCCCGACCATAGGCCAGCGACTCGTTGAACTGGTGATCGAGGCGAACCGTCCCGATCAGGTTGGCACCGAGCCGCCGCCGAAACAGCACGCCCATGTCCCTGCTGAACGAACGCGAGTCATCCCGTTGATTGAGCACATACCGTTGTTGCTGTGCGCGTCGTCGGCTGGTTTCCAGCCACTGGGTCATGGTGTCCAGTGCCAGGTAGGAGGCCGCGTCGGCCACCATCATCACCAGCACCAGATCGGCTGCATCGAGTGCCTGTTGCGAATAGACGGTCGCACCCGAAGGCGTGTCCAGGATCACGGTATCGTTTTCGCTGAGGTCCATTGACGCAAGGTGCTGATTCAACCAGTCAGAGTCTTCAAGCATCAACTGCTTGAGCAATCGGCGATMGTTCACCTCGCCAGTGCCGAAGGGCAGGCACTCGCTGTCGCCAAAGCCCTGCAGGCGATGGGCACCCCAGTCTGCGTCCTGCTCTTTGAGCTGGATCAGCCCGGGAGCCTGCCGGGTGATACCCAAGTGGCTGGACAGCGCGTTCTGAGGGTCCAGATCAATTGCGATGGTTCGCCCGCCAGGGCGCCGAAGTGTTTTTGCGAGGCCAGCGGCGACTGTGCTTTTACCCACCCCACCATTCGCCGAAACGATAGCAATGACCTTCGCCCTGGTTCGCTTGCGAGTCGTTTCTGGCAGACCGTCAAGGCGAACCTGGTTGAGTTCACGCAACAGGT
>NZ_JBGCUL010000828.1:0-1992 GCF_054177685.1 Pseudomonas sp. P5_A2_2 | reverse complement strand
CATTTGCACAGCCAATACGTTACTGGGTAGAACACCTACATCAATCGAGCCATTGGCAATCGCCAGGCCGACGTCGGGATAGCCCTGGAATAGTTTGAGGTCAGCGTAGCCCTGCCCTTTGCTGGCTTTTAGTTCTCGCTCGTATTCCTGCAGTGCTTGTTGGGCTGAAGAACCCATCTGGGTTCCCACCACTTTGCCTGCTACATCTTCAGGCTTGCTGATGGTTGTGTTGTCTGCCTTGACTACGAACAGCGAGCGGACGATACCGATGGGCTGGCTGAAAGCGAACCGTTTGGCACGTTCAGGTGTGATCCCGACGGAAGTGGCCACGAAATCAAATTTGTTGCTCATCAAACCGGGAAGCAAACCGTTGAACGGCAAGTTCAACTGCTCCAGCTCGRCGCCGAGTTTTGCGGCCATTTGTTCCAGAATATCGTGGCCGTAACCCACAACCTTACCGTTTTCAACGAATTCATAAGGTTCGTAAGCGGCTTCGGTACCCACTGTCAGCTTGCCACGCTGCTTGATGTCGGCAAGCGTGCTTGCCTGGGCTGATGCGAAGGTGGAAGTACAGATAACCAGCGAGGTTAAGAGCACGGTTTTCACGATGCTTCGGCGACTGTGTGTAGTCATGATGCAGTTCCCCCATTTYTTGGAGTGTTGTATTTGTGAAGGTTGCTGGAACCAAATTAGCCAGTGCGAAAGCGCAAGTAAAATCACTTTATTAGCGATATGGTCTTGGAATCTGATACCTTTTATCCATGAACCGATTCGACCTGACCGAGCGTGACTTGCGCTCTCTCCGTATTTTTTGTGCCGCCGCTGAAGCCGGGGGATTTGCTGCGGCTGAACGCCGGCTGAATATGACCAAAGCCTCGATCAGCAGGCATATCAAGGAGGTTGAGGAACGCCTGGGTGTGCGTCTGTGCGAGCGAGGTCCGGCAGGTTTCAAGCTGAGCGCGGCCGGGAGAGTGGCGCTTGAGTTAACGACGAATGCACTTAACTCTCTTGAGCGAATCAAGCCAGAAATTGATGCGGTACGTGCCGTGATATCCGGCACCGTCTCGATTGGAACGGTCGAGCATATGCTCGCTGATCCGAATTGCCGGTTAGCCGAAGCGCTGAAAGAACTGAGACGAAGGGCTCCTAACGTTCAGGCAGAAGTGGCCGTGATGACCTTTGCCAACTTGAACCAGGCACTGCGCGAGCGACGGGTGCAGGTGGCCATTCGTGGGATGTACAAAAAAGAGCGAGCCTTTCATTACCAAAAGCTGTTCGTCGAAGACCATCGCGTGTATGTAGCAAATCAAGCGTCGGGCGAGAAGCATCTCCGACCTCAACTGGTTTATCGACCGCATCCCTTCGTCGAAGAAACGCTGGCTACACATGGTTTTGAACGAGGGCCCGAAGCCGCGGGGCTGGAAGCAATCGCGATGCTCGTTGAGGGCGGTGGTTATGCCGGGTTACTACCGGAGCACTATGTCGAACTCATTGCCCCGCGCTTTGAATTGCGGGAGTTACCGGACAGCCCCGTGTTCCATAACACCATCTGCGCAATAACCGAGGCTTCTCGCCCCTTGTCACGAAGCGCAGAGCTTTTTCTCGAGATTCTTGAGGAATTGCATACAAGCGACGCCTCCATCTCGAATCGAAATAGCGCCAGATAGAAAAAATTGTTCCAGCAGCATGAATCGTCCCGGGTTTCGTAGATACCGGGGGGAGTGAGGAGAAAAACACCCCGTACAGTCCCCATCGCGGATTTACCCGCGATGGGGACTGCAACCGCGTAGCGACGTGCGGCCAGCAGCAAAAGCATCACGTCGTCAGGATAAAGTCCGTCTGATCGATGCCTGCACTGTTAACACCGACGAGGCGAATAGAGTCCACTCCGATCCCGATCACCGTGTCCGCCCCGTCAGCCGCAATGCTCACGCTGGTAGCGAACGTCTCGCTGCTGATCCCCAGCCCCGCGATATTGAGCAAGTCCTGCCC
>NZ_JBGCUL010000827.1:0-1997 GCF_054177685.1 Pseudomonas sp. P5_A2_2 | reverse complement strand
CTTCCAGGCCTTCGAAGCTGGTTTCCGGCAAGTCGAAATCGGCCGAGAACGGCTGTTCTTCGGCCAAGGCACGCGCCATGCGCATATGCTTTTCGGCTTCTTGCAGGGCTTTGCGGCGGCGCGCCAGCAACAGCAGCAAGAGCAGTAGAATCACCGCACCGCCACCCACCAGGCCCAGGAGCACCGGATTGGTCAGCAACTCATTGAATTTCTGATCGTCGGATGCTGCCGGTGTTGCCTCAACGGGCTTCTCGGCCGACGCCGGAGTTGCCTCGGACGCTGGTGCAGTGTCAGCCGGAGCAGGCGCTGCGGCCGGGTTGGCAGCAAGTTCGGCCGACATTGCCGGAGCCGTCGCAGCAGCCGGGGCGCCATTTGCGCCCTCGGCCTGCAACTTGGCCAATTGGTTGTTCTTCAGCTCGATCAGGCGCTGCAGCTTGTCCACCTGGCTTTGCAGGTCGGCCATGCGGCTCTTCAGTTCGGCATTATCACGACGACTGGTGTCGAGGCTTTCCTGGGTCACCGCCAGCTTGTTGCCGAGGGCCTTGGCATCGCCGACAGGACCTTTGCCACGGTTCTTGCCGGACTCGGCAGAAACCAGGCTCAGCTTGTCGGTGGCCGCTTGAGCCGGAGCACCATCGGTGCGTGCGCGATTGGTGGCGTCGAGCTGCTGCTGCCCTGCCCCGGGTTTCGCCACATAACGACGACCCTGACGCCAGGCCTTGTTTTGCGCGGCTACTTCGGCAATGGCCTTGGGTTGCGGCAGGCCGGCGCTCTGCGCCTGGTCCGGCAGGCGCAGCACCTGGCCGGTTTTCAAGCGGTTGATGTTGCCGTCAATGAAGGCGTCCGGGTTCAGCGCCTGGATGGCGAGCATGGTTTGCTGGATCGAACCGCCATTACGCGCCTTCGCGGCGATTTCCCACAGGGTATCGCGCGGTGTGGTGGTGTATTGGGACGCCTTGGTCGCACCGGTTACGGGTGCGGCAACCGTTGACGTCGGTTGCGCAGCCGCTTCAGCGGTTTGCGGCGAGAATTTGGACGGATCGAGCAGCACACTGTAGTCGCGCAGCAAACGACCGTTCGGCCACATGACCTGAACCAGGAACTTCACCATGGGTTCGGAGAGTGGCTTGCTGGAGGTCACGCGCAGGATGCTTTTGCCGCTGGCGTTTAGCACCGGGGTGAAGGTCAAGTCGTTCAGAAACGCCTGGCGGTCGACACCGGCCTTGGCGAAATCGTCTGGTGAGGCCAGGCTCGGCACCACTTCGGCAGCGGTGAGATCCTTGACATCGAGCAGCTCGATTTCCGCTACCAGCGGCTGGTTGAGCGTCGATTTCAGGGTCAACTCCCCGAGCCCGAGGGCATGCGCCATACCGGAGGACAGCGCCGAGGCGGCCRCTATTGCTAACACCAGTTTGCGAACTTGAACCATTAGCTCATCCTTAGTTTGAACATTCCTCGGCCAGCGAGAAGGTATTGATAGTCGCTGCCGTAAGGCATTGCGCGCAACGGCGAGAGTCGTCGCGCGCGGTCATTTCATTAATGCCCGGCAAAGCCCCGCAGAGCGGCTCGCCTTCAGCACTCCGGCAAGCATAGGCTCGCCCGGAATCAATCGACAAATTGTTGCAAAGTATCTTTTACAGCAGGTCTTTAAGCAACAACTCAGCCAGCTGCACAGCGTTGAGCGCCGCGCCTTTGCGTACGTTATCTGACGTCAGCCACAGATTAAGTTCCGACGGGTCGTCGATACCCTGGCGAACCCGACCGACGTAGACCACATCCTGCCCTACCGCATCGCCCACCGGGGTCGGGTAATCGCCGGCTTCCACCAGCTCGATGCCGGGTGCGTCTTCCAGGGCCGCATTGATTTTCACCAGGTCGATTTCACTCGCGGACTGCAGGGTCACGCTATAGCTATCGCCAAAAAACACCGGGGCTTGAATGCAAGTGACAGAAATCTTCAATGACGGCCGCGCCATGACCTGACGCAGCTCACGCAC
>NZ_JBGCUL010000826.1:0-2002 GCF_054177685.1 Pseudomonas sp. P5_A2_2 | reverse complement strand
GCCCTATACCGTGCGCCCGGAATCCGGGGCCGATACCGGGTTGCTGCCGCAACTGGTCGAGGCTCTGAATGCGTCGCAAAGTGACTACCAGTTTGTCCTGGTGCCCACGTCCATTCCCCGGCGCTTCGGTGACTTCAAGCAGAGCCGGGTCGACATGGCCATCTTCGAGAATCCGGCCTGGGGGTGGGAAGACATTCCCCATACTTCCGTCGACATGGGGCTGGAAGACGCCGAGATTTTTGTCGCGCAACGCCTGCCCGATCGACAGCAAAGCTATTTTGCCGACCTGAGCGGCAAGCGTCTGGCTCTGTTCAGCGGCTATCATTACGAGTTCGCCAACTTCAATGCCGATCCCCAGTACCTCGCGAAAAACTACACTGCCACGCTGACCTATTCCCACGACAGCAATCTGCTGATGGTGTTGCGCGATCGTGCCGACATCGCCCTGGTCACGCGCTCTTATCTGTTCGACTACTTGTTACGCAATAAAAAAGTCGCTGACGAGTTGCTGGTGTCCCAGCGCGTTGACCAGATCTATCAYCACTACGCCATTCTCCGACCGACCGCGCCCATCACTGGTGAGGCCTTCGGCAAGTTGTTGCAAGGCTTGCGGGACAACGGCCAGATGCTGAAGATTTTCGAGCCGTACAAGATTGCGCTAGTGCCGATCCCGCACAACGAACCGGCACCACAAGTCGCCAATTGACGGTCTTTTCCTGAATTTCCTGCCACGGCTCACCGAGTTGCACGTGCAATGACTGGAGCGTTTCAGTCGTCCCGAAGGGCAAACGATAGGGGCGGCAATCCGCTGCGGGTGCCGAGCGCGGCCTCGAATTGCCGGACATGATCATTGTCAGCTTCAAGCGGGCTTGCCCGCGAATGCAGTGGCACAAACGCACACACTCCAGCGATTGACGAGGAACTGTCTGCCGCTCAGTCTTTCGGCTCCATTTTTACTCGCGGAGACAGTCGATGCCCTTCGTAACGATAGACGGACAACCCCTTCACTACATCGATCAAGGCACCGGCCCGGCGGTGCTGCTGGCCGGGAGTTACCTCTGGGACCAGGCCATGTGGGCGCCGCAGATTGCCACGCTGTCGCAACAGTATCGGGTGATCGCCCTGGACCTGTGGGGACACGGCCAATCCGGGCCATTGCCTGTCGGTACGACATCGCTGGATGACCTGGCGCGTCAGGCCCTGGTCTTGCTCGACCATCTGGATATCGAGCGGGTCACGCTGGTTGGCCTGTCGGTCGGTGGCATGTGGGGCGTGCGCCTGGCGTTGTCGGCAGCGCACCGGCTCAACGGCCTGGTGTYGATGGACACCTACGTCGGCGCTGAACCGGAGCCGACTCGCCAGTATTACTTTTCATTGCTGAAGCAGATCGAAGAGGCGGGTGTCATCACTCCAGCGCTGCTGGATATCGTGGTGCCGATTTTCTTCCGGCCGGGCATTGATCCGCAGTCGGCGCTCTACCGGGATTTTCATGCTTCCCTCGCGGCTCTACCCGCGGATCGCCTGCGTGAAAGCATCGTGCCGATGGGGCGGATTACGTTTGGGCGGGATGATCTGTTATCGCGTCTGAGCGAATTGGACGCAGCGAGCACGCTGGTAATGTGCGGTGACCAGGACAAGCCCCGGCCACCGAGTGAAGCCCGTGAAATGGCTGAATTGATTGGCTGCCCCTGGCTGCTGGTGCCGGAGGCGGGGCATATTGCCAATCTGGAGAATCCTGGGTTCGTCACCGCCGAACTGCTGAAATTTTTAGCTGAGAGAACTTAGCCGGTTGTCCTGGCTCCATCGCGGACAAGCCCGCTCCCACAAGGGCAGGTGGTGAACACATATTTTGTGGGCGCCATAGACTCCTGTGGGAGCGGGCTTGCCCGCGATGGCGTCAGCGTTATCACCGTGAATCCGACGGCGGACTACTTACTTCGGCCCGAGAATCTTCGCCAGTTTGTCCGGCGATGGCGCACCTTGCTGCTGTTGCAGATCACCC
>NZ_JBGCUL010000825.1:0-2003 GCF_054177685.1 Pseudomonas sp. P5_A2_2 | reverse complement strand
GTGGGGCTATACCGCCAGCAAGGCTCAGGCGCTCGAGGAGTTGCTGCACGCGGGCTTCGATGGCATGGAAGCACGCCTGCCACTGGACGCCCGTGAACGGGCCGAGTTCGGCGCTTTTCTCCAGGCCAATCGCCTGGGCTATATCAGCACCGTCTTCACCGCGTACGACGTGCTGCCGGACCAGTCGGCAACGCCTGCCGTTCACCTCAATGACCTCGATCAGAAACTCGCCTGGGCTGCCGAACTCGGCCCACGCTTCGTCAACGTGCTGGCGGGCAATGACCGCTGGTCCTTGCCACAACAAGTGGAATTTTTTGGCCAGGCGCTGGATCTGGCGCGCAAGCACGGCCAGGTCTGCAGTTTCGAGACCCACCGCTCGCGGTCGCTGTTCAACCCTTGGGTGACCCTGGAGTTGATCCGCCAACTGCCCGACTTGTTGTTCACCAGTGACATCAGCCACTGGGTCGTGACTTGCGAGCGCCTGTTGAATGACCCGGCCGATGACCTGAGCGCTTTCATCGAGCGGGTTCACCATGTCCAGGCCCGGGTCGGTTACGACCAGGGCCCGCAGGTTCCGCACCCGGCGGCGCCCGAATATGCAAAAGAACTGGCGTTCCATCAGCAGCACTGGGAAAGCATCTGGCGCTCGCAGCAAGCCCGCGGTTACCAGGTCAGCACCCTGACCCCGGAATTCGGCGCCGACGGCTACCTGCATCATTTGCCCTTCACCAATGTCCCGGTCGCCGACCTGTGGTCATTGAACGTGTGGATGGGCCAGACCGAGYGCGAACACTTCGAGCGTTTCAGCCACTCAAGCCATCCTTAGGGAGCCGATGCGTCATGCCTGACAATAAAAACAACAGCGCCAGCACTGACATACACAAAGCCAACTTCAACAGCATTCCGGTGGTCAACATCGCCGGTCTGTTCAGCATTGAACTGGAACACCGCCTGGCCGTGGCCGAACAATTGGGGCGCGCCGCCAGCGAGGTCGGGTTCCTCTATATCACCGATCACGGCATCGACCCGCAACTGATCGCCAACCTGCGCCAGGCGGCCAAAGACTTTTTCGACCAGCCCCTGGACGCCAAGATGCGTCACTACATCGGCACCTCACAAACCCACAAGGGCTTTGTACCCGAAGGCGAAGAGGTCTATTCCAAAGGTAAGCCGGACCACAAGGAAGCCTTCGACGTCGGCTTCGAAGTCCCGGCCGATGACCCGCTGGTGCTGGCCAACACCCCGTTGCTGGGGCCCAACGACTGGCCGCAGCTGTCAGGCTTCAAGGCGTCGGTACAGGCCTACTATGYAGCCATCTTCGCCTTGGGCCGGCGCCTGTTCGGCGGCTTCGCCCTGACCCTGGGCCTGGAAGAAAACTATTTCGACAGCCTGGTCACCCGTCCGCCGTCCAAGCTACGCCTGATCCACTACCCCTTCGACGGTGCCGCCCATGACGCACCGGGTCTTGGCGCTCATACTGATTACGAGTGCTTCACCATCCTTTTGGCCGACAAACCGGGCCTCGAGGTGATGAACAATCTTGGCCAATGGATCGATGCACCACCGATGGCCGATGCCTTTGTCGTCAACATCGGCGACATGCTGGAAGTGATGACGGCTGGCGCTTTCGTTGCCACTGCGCACCGGGTGCGCAGCGTGAAGGAGGAGCGCTATTCCTTTCCACTGTTTTATGCCTGCGACTATCACACCCAGATCAAGCCGCTGCCCGGGTTCGCCCAGGCAGGCAACGACTACGAAGAGATCACGATCGGCGAACACATGTATGGCCAGGCGCTGCAGACCTATCAGTATCTGCGCCAGAGGGTGGCCAACGGGGAAGTTCAACTGCCAGGCAAGGCACGCAAGCCCGCCAGTTTCGGACATTTGAAAAATCAGGCGCAACCGTCCTGATTGAAATTTTCAGCTACCCCCCTACCTACGCCGGAGTCATTAAATAATGAAAAACAATAAAACAACCCTTTTGAGCCTGGCTGTATTGGCAG
>NZ_JBGCUL010000824.1:0-2011 GCF_054177685.1 Pseudomonas sp. P5_A2_2 | reverse complement strand
GGCCCAGGTAGCGACCGCCGTGGATGCGTTGCTTGGCGTGGGCGATGGTTGCGCCTTTCATCGGGCCTTTCATCACGCCGGGGCCGCAACCGGTGCAGATGTCCAGGCTGCGCAGGCCCAGTTCATGGCCGACTTTCTTGGTGTATTTGTATTCTTCGGTGTTGATCGAATGCCCGCCCCAGCACACCACGATCTTCGGTTCGACACCGGGACGCAGGGTGCGGGCGTTGCGCAGCAGGTGGAAGACGTAGTCGCTGATGCCCTGGGAGTTGCTCAGGTCGATGCGTTGGCTGTCGAGTTCGTTTTCGGTGTAGACGATGTCACGCAGGGCGCTGAACAGCATTTCCCGGGTGCTGGCGATCATTTCGCCGTCAACGAAGGCGTCGGCCGGGGCGTTCAGCAGTTCCAGGCGTACGCCGCGGTCCTGCTGGTGAATGCGGATTTCAAAATCTTTATAGGCTTCAAGAATGGTCTTGGCGTTGTCGACATGGGCGCCAGTGTTGAGGATGGCCAGGGCGCACTGGCGGAAGAGGGTGTAGGTGCTGCCGGAACCGGCTTCGCTCAATTGCTGGACTTCCCGCTGCGAGAGCGTTTCCAGGCTGCCTTTGGGGCTGACGGAGGCGTCGATAACTTGGCGTTGGGTCATTCAATGATCCTTAAAACGATGTCATTCACACAGCAACCACGARTGACATCCGAATAATGTGTATTCATGAAAGAAGATGGCACGAACTGCATGGTCTCGCCATGTCCCCCGCTGACGATGAACAGATGAAAAGAAGCCCCAGCATAGCTAAATCCCTCGCAGAGGCGATAATGGCCTGCTGTCTTTTTGTCCCGGACCCCTTTTTACCATTGAAGCTCAGGAAACCCGACGCAATGTTCGAAATCCAGCCGATGAACGCCGACACCTACCGGCAACAGACGCGGCGCAGCACGGTCATCATTGCCCTGATCTTTCTGGCGCTGGCGATGATTCTGTCCACGGCGGCGGTGGCTCTGTTCGGCACGCCGGGGGGCGAAAATCTGCGCTTCAACGTCGGTGGCGTGTTTGTGGCCGTGCTGGCGATGGCGGCGCTGATGCGCAAAGTATTCTGGCGCCAGGCATGGATGGCGCCGGCGGTCTACAGTTGGCAGCTCAAGCGTAGCCTGATGAGCATCACCAATGTCATGCATCATGTAACGGCGGCCGTGGAACAGGGTGATCCGGTTGCCATGAAGCTGTTGCGTTTCTACCATCTGGGGTTGAACCAGATGCATCAGCTCGATGGTAACTCAAGCGACCATGGCCAGTTGATCCACGAAATGGACCAACATAAGGCGCGGATGCAAGCGCTGGGCATCGATCCCGGGCAGACGTGGCTTGATCCGGCGTGGCTGGAGGCGGTAAAGCAGGCGACGCGCTAACATCATTGCAGGCCTGTAGCAGGCATAGTGAGCTAAAGCGGCGATCAGGAAGACTCGCCCTGTCACAGACAATCAGGGAGCACCATGCGACATCCGTCGATCAACGATCCTATTGAAATGCTCCGGCCAGCCGTGCCCCGACTCAAACTCCGTTCGGCGGTGATCCTGCTGGCGGCGGTGTGCCTGTCGATGATGGCTATCGTGATCTGGGAGGTCTGGAGTTCACGCCAGTACCTGCTGCATGAC
This sequence comes from Pseudomonas sp. P5_A2_2, assembly GCF_054177685.1. NCBI lineage: Bacteria > Pseudomonadati > Pseudomonadota > Gammaproteobacteria > Pseudomonadales > Pseudomonadaceae > Pseudomonas > Pseudomonas sp. P5_A2_2. The sequence goes on along the minus strand of NZ_JBGCUL010000824.1, from coordinate 358 downwards.
AAGGAAGTGGAGATGTCCAACCTTGCGCAGAGCCTGGCCTCGCAAGCGCAGGCAACGATCAAGCAGGCCGACACGCTGCTGTTCACCCTGGTCGATCGTCTGGAGCACGAAGGAGTGGATCAATCCCGGCTGCCAAAATTGCTCAACGTCCAGCGCCGTGAGTTGAGCCAGCTCCACGGCCTGTTCGTTTACGACGAAAAAGGGCAGTGGATCGCCAACTCCAATGGCGCCGGCCAGACCGGCGTCAACAATTCCGACCGCGAATACTTCATCTTCCATCGCGACAACCCCAGCCGCGGGCCGCACATCGGGCCGTCGATCAAGAGCCGTTCAACCGGTGAATGGATCATGACGGTTT
>NZ_JBGCUL010000823.1:0-2014 GCF_054177685.1 Pseudomonas sp. P5_A2_2 | reverse complement strand
GCGCAGCCTTGTGAGCTGCGCGCTGTTTTCAGAACGCTACCAATACCTGATCGGATGCCGTTAAAGAAGAACTACTTCATTTAAAAGTGCGTAGGAACGCTCCTGAAAAGTCAGCTTAACAGGCATCGGGCAAGCGGTTGAAGCAATGCGTCAGCTAAAGCTTTCAAGCAACAGCGGATACAGCGAACCCACGAGCAGCGCGGCCATGCCCCAATTGAACAGGCGCAGCCAGCGGCGATCCTGCAGAACGTTGCGCAACAGTGTGCCGCAAGCGGCCCAGACACCGACGCTCGGCAGGTTGATGATGGCAAAAACCGCCGCAATCACGATCACATTGGTGAAGTAACCCTGCATCGGCGTGTAGGTGCTGATGGCGCCAATGGCCATGATCCAGGCTTTGGGATTGACCCACTGGAACGCGGCGGCGCCCAGATAACTGATCGGTTTCGCCTCGCCCTGCTGGCTCTCCGAGATTGGCCCGGAATGGGCGATTTTCCACGCCAGATACAGCAAATACGCCGCCCCCACATAACGCAGTACGGTGTAGAGCAAAGGATAAGTCTGGAACACCGCGCCAAGGCCGAAACCAACCGCCACCACGAGTACAAAGAAGCCACAAGTGATGCCRAGCATGTGCGGAATCGTGCGGTTGAAGCCGAAGTTCACCCCGGATGCCAGCAACATGGTGTTGTTCGGGCCGGGTGTGATTGAAGTAACGAGAGCAAACAGGGCGAAGCCCAGCAGCAGGTCGAGAGAGAGCGTCATGGGTGGCAGTCCGTCAGGGTCAGTCAGGTGTTGACCCTATCGCACACCCAGGGCGAAACCCATGGACAGTTACGCGAAACTTGGAGCAGTACAGTTTCGCCTCAGCTTGGACGACCGTGAAGCTGTACAGATCGCCCGGCGTTCATTTCACCCTGGTTGTCGAAGTTGAACGACTTTTGCGGCTGGCCGAGCAGCTCGGCTTTTTTCGCGTGGTATTCGTCGAAGGACAGACCACGGCGGTTCAGCGCTTCCAGCGCCAGTTCCTTGCTTTCTTCAGCGGTGTAAGGGCGAAGCTCGGGGGAGACATGGCTGGCACATCCGGCGAGTACGGAGATGGCGAGCATCAGCATCGTTGCGATCATCGGTTTCATTTTGGCGTCCTGGCGACTGGGTTCGAGGCAATGAACACAGGCTACCCGCGCCTCCCGGGCAGCAGAAATCAACGCTTTCAATAGTGGCTATCAAGAAATGGCGATCATTGTCGATGCGCTGGGAGAACCCGGGCCGGGGGCGCATTGGCTGGAGCCGACTTGATGGCATTTATATGGCGCTGCTGCTCGTCGGGCACTCGGTGAGGCGAAAGAGGCTGACCTATATTTATTCGGCCGAATAACGGCGCAGGTACTTTTTATTCACACTACAAGAACAGGGAGATCCATCATGAGCGTCAAACCCATTCCAGAGGGGTATCACAGCATCACCCCCTACCTGGGCATCAACAAAGCCGCCGAAGCCATCGCTTTCTACAAAAAAGCCTTCGGCGCCATTGAGGTCATGCGCCTGAACATGCCCGATGGCGGTGTCGGCCACGCCGAACTGCGCATCGGCGATTGCCCGATCATGCTGGGCACACCGTGCGATCAAGGGCCGCTGAGCAACCCGGACAATTCGYCGTCCGTGGGTCTGCATTTGTACGTGACGGATGTCGACAAGTCCTACAAACAGGCGATCGATGCCGGCGCAACCGTTGTATCGGAGGTCAAGGATCAGTTTTACGGCGACCGTTCAGGGACCTTGAAGGATCCCTATGGGCACCTGTGGTTCCTGGCCACGCGCAAGGAAGACCTGACCCAGGAGCAGGTCGAGCATCGGGCGAAGGAGATGTTTGCCCAGGGTTGAAATCCTTGGTGTTGGTGCGGGCCTCTTCGCGAGCAGGCTCGCTCCCACGGGTTTTGTGGTGTTTTCAGATGGATTGCAACGGCATCGTCAGTTCAACCCGCAAGCCGTCTGGCTGGCTATCGAAATGCAG
>NZ_JBGCUL010000822.1:0-2017 GCF_054177685.1 Pseudomonas sp. P5_A2_2 | reverse complement strand
GGAGCGGGCTTGCCCGCGATAGGGCCGGCACATCCAGCATATTTATCGACAGATCCACCGCCAACGCGGGCAAGCCCGCTCCCACAGGGATGGTGTTTTCTTCAGGGGGCAAAGCGTTCGGCCAGCAATGGCAACAACCGCTCGCACGCCCCCTCRATCTTCAAATCCAGCATCTCATCCGCCCGGGTCTTGCCCAGGTTGATCGCGATCAACGGCTTGCCCTGATCCGCCACCGCCCGGCACAAACGAAATGCCGAATAGGCCATCAACGAAGACCCGAGTACCAACAACCCGGCAGCCTGTTCAACGGCTGCCATCGCCTTGGCCGCCGTGGCCTGCGCGACGTTCTCGCCAAAGAACACCACATCCGGCTTCATCCGTTCCCCGGCGCAATGCGGGCAGCGGGGGACCTGGAAGCGTGCCTCGAAGGCCGGGTCGAGCAAGGTGTCGCCGTCCGGCGCCTGTACCGCGTCGACACCGGCCAGGTACGGGTTCTGTGTTTCCATCAGGTGCTGGATCGAATCGCGCTCGCTGCGCCGACCGCAATCCAGGCACAAAACCCGGTGCAGACTGCCGTGGAGCTCGATCACGTCATGGCTGCCGGCCTGGTCGTGCAAGGTGTCGACGTTCTGGGTGATCAACCCGCTGATCTGCCCCATGCCTTGCAAACGGGCCAGGGTGTCGTGGGCCACGTTCGGCTGCGCCAGATGCACCCGTGGCCAGCCGAGCATCGCCCGCGCCCAATAGCGTCGCCGGGACTCCGGGGCCGAGAGAAATTCCTGATACATCATCGGCTGCCTGCCACGCCGCACGCCCTGGTTGTCGCGATAATCCGGAATGCCCGATGGCGTGCTGATACCGGCCCCGGTCAGCACGGCAAACGGCGCGTCGGCCATGAGCTGATGGAGGCGATCGAGCTGTTCATGGATCCGGCGGTCAAGCATGTCGGGAAACCTGTAGGAGTGAGCCTGCTCGCGATGGAGTGTCAGTCGACATCAATATAGCTGACACACCCTCATCGGAACGCCGCCCGGAGCAAGCTCGCTCCTACAGATGGCGGCGGGGACTATTTACGCGCCTCCAGTATCAGGTTGAACGGCGTTTCCGTGGCGCGGCGAAAACGGGTGAATCCAGCCTCGCTGAACACCTTGCGCAACCGTGCTTCACCGGCCTGGGCGCCGAGGCCGAGGCCGACTTCCTGGGACAGCGAGTTGGGCGTGCAGATGAAGGTCGAGGCCGCGTAGAACAGGCGTCCGACCGGGTTGACGTTGTCGTCGAGCAGATCGTTGGCGTAGGGCTCGACCAGCAACACGGTGCCGTCGTCCTTCAATGACTCATAGGCATGTTTGGCCGCACCCACCGGGTCGCCCATGTCGTGCAGGCAGTCGAAGTAGCAGATCAGGTCATAGTCACTGCCGGGGTAGCTTTTGGCCGTGCCCTGGAAGAACCGGGCACGACCGGACACACCGCCTTCTTCGGCGCGTTGGGTGGCGACGGTAACGGAGGGCGCGTGGTAGTCGAAACCGACGAAGCGCGAATCAGGAAAGGCCTGGGCCATGATCACCGTGGAGGCGCCATGGCCGCAGCCGATGTCCGCCACTTTGGCCCCGGCTTCCAGTTTGGCCACCACACCGTCGAGGGCCGGCAACCATTCGGCGACCAAATGGGCTTTGTAGCCGGGGCGGAAGAAGCGTTCGGTGCCGCTGAACATGCACGGATGGTGATCGCCCCAGGGCAGGGCACCGTTGCCGCGCATGGCGTTGACCAGCTTGTCCTTGTCGTGGAAAAACGACGCGACCACGCTGATCCCGCCCGCCACATAGACCGGTGAGTCTTCGTTTGCCAAAGCCATGGCTTGCTCTTCGGGCAGGCGGAACTGGCCGTCATGGTGTTCCATGTAGCCGGAGGCGGCGTGGGCGCTGAGCCATTCGCGCAGCAGGCGGGTGTTGCAGCCGGTTTTCCCGGCAAGGGTTTCGGGGGTGATCGGCTGGCAGTCGGCCATCGCCCGGTACAGGCC
>NZ_JBGCUL010000821.1:0-2020 GCF_054177685.1 Pseudomonas sp. P5_A2_2 | reverse complement strand
GTACTTACCACCTCAGCGAAGAAGAATGGCCTGACGGTTGCGGCAGCGGCCAAGCGTAGTATGTCTGGCATCTTTGAACTCGCGGTTTCGACGCTACGAGCTGATACCGACCCGGTCTATCCAGTCCGCAGAGCCCTTCCGGCCAACAAAACCCAACACAAGCGCCCGCTTACGGTGGATGAAATCGGCCAACTCTTGCGTGACGTAGAAGGTCATTGCGGACGTCACGAAACCGCCATCGCGTTCCGCCTGATGTGGTTCACGCTCTGTCGTCCGAATGAAGCAGTCGAGGCACGTTGGGATGAGTTCGACCTGGATGCTGCCCGCTGGAGGATTCCTGCTGAGCGTATGAAGAAGCGCAAGGAGCACAATGTCCCCCTCCCAGCCCAAGCAGTGGACATGCTGCGCGGTCTGCACACCGTTACCGGCAAGTATGAGCACCTGTTCCCCCATCGAGATGAGCGTACGAAGCCTATGGTCGCAGCGTCATTTCGACAGATGCTCAAGTCCTTGGGCTGGAGCGGCAAGTACAGCCCCCATGCCACCAGAACCACCGGGAGCACCCGCCTCAACGAGATGGGTTATCCCGGTGATTGGATCGAGCGGCAACTCGCCCATGCTGAACCCAATGCGGTACGGCGCACATACAACCAAGCCGAGTACATGGCGGATCGCACAAACATGATGCAGCAGTGGGCAGACATGCTGGATGCGTGGAGACGAGGCGAATGCAATGTCATGCCACTAAACCGAGTTGCCATTCACTAAGGGCGCAACTCCCCCCTGGCGACAGCGGCGACACCCGCGACAACCCAAGTAATCCGTGGCCTGCAGCATGGCGACAGAGGTGGCGACTGTCGCCGTTGCAAGCCTCGCTCTTGGGACCTTTTCGGCCAAGCCCATGGGGGCGGGAAGGCTCCGCATTCCCGCCCCCATGGACTCACATTAAAAACCGACGAACGACCACCCGGCCATGGAAAACCACCGGCCTCCAAGGTCTTCCAGCGCTACCGATTGATTCAAGAGTCRCCCCCAAAATGCTGTTGACCGCGAGCAAAWCGAGCRCTAAACCAGAACCGTACMAGCGCTGTCCTCGACAGCACCCAGGTAGCCAGAACCTTTRAGGCTACGCCRCATCGTGGTGGTTCTCCCCAAGTGCGATTAGCGTCCGGCGGCTCGCACGGTCACAGCGATGTGATGGATGCCACTTCTTCCAGAATGCCCACTGCGGCAACTCATGCCCCCTCCTGGCTGCTCTGCAGCAACTTATTCGCTTGGCCATTTCTTGCGCCAACCTATTGCCCGTCTCTTTGCCCCCTAAAGAGACGGGCGCTCATCCCACTGCTGCAACCCACGCCTGATCGGGCTCTGTGGCACTTCACCGCGTGACAATCGGCATGACAAAACCGATTCGACACCTCTCGCATTAACGCTGGCAACGGTGCCGCAGCCCAGGACAGGCTGCACCTGACTGACAGTCAGGCATGCCCCGCTCGCAACGTTGATGCCTTTTCCCGCCCATGGTCTCGCGGTACCGGACTCGTCAGCCGGTGCAGCCTTCACCCGCCCGCATCCTCAGATGCGTTCAGGAGGCCAGATCGATGGGGAATGCCCGTGCTCTTGGTCGTAAGGAGCCGTCCGTTCCGCGTCAGTGAACACCCTCACAGGCCGCAGGGGCCTCTATCCCTGATAACACTCAACATCCGTGGCGGGAACGTGAGGACAACACTGGGAGAACAGGAGACAGGTGATGCTGCAATCAACATGGCGACTACCGCCGCAACCGTTGCTGGAGGCCAGCCAGGCGCCATTGGATTATCCGGTGGCCGCAATCGGTGATCTGCTGGGACCAGCCGTCGAACGCATGGCCGAGGTGATGGGCGTGCCAACCGAATTGAAGTGGTCTCTGCTTACATCGGAGGCCGAAAGTTACCAACCCCTTCGACATGAAGTTATTCCTCAGCGGAGTGTTCAGCGGCTCATATGCCACTCGGCGGCGCCATATCAGACAAGCCAGGAC
>NZ_JBGCUL010000820.1:0-2034 GCF_054177685.1 Pseudomonas sp. P5_A2_2 | reverse complement strand
GGTGTAGGCCGTGGCGTCCGCCTCGGTCGTGACGACAGTAGTGGATACCTTTTGCAGGGTCGGCGGTGCGGCCGAAAACGCCGTGTACTCACCCGGCAGCAGGTTGACCCCGTTGCCGCCAATCGCGCCCACCGTACTCTGCAGCTGAGTGACTGCCGAGCCTTGGCTGGTCAGCGTGTCACCTTGTTGCGAGACGGTGGACGCCAGCGACTGCAGCGCGCTGTTGTCCGCCTTGCCCGCCACGGTGTTGCTCAGCGACGTCAGCTGACTGCCTTGGCTGGTCAGGCCGGTTTCGGTCTGGCTTACCCGGGCATCCAGCGCCGACGTCGCCACCGCCTGCCCAGAAACGGACGCGGCGGAATTGCCGGCGACAAAGGGTGAAGGCGTGATGCTGGTATTCGCCCCGGCCATTTTCTCGATCATCACGCTGTCAATCGTGATTTCCGTACCGGCTGCCAGGGCAGACATGTTCGGGTAGATCGTGATCGCGGCCCGCGCAAACGCGGTGGCGGTGCAGACGAACACCAGCCGTTGACGCGTGGTGCTATAGGTGGCGTTCACCGAATAACGATGACTGCCGTTGTACATCGAAACGCGCATCGCACCCACGGCCGAGGATTGCACGTACATCGATACCAGATACGTCCCGGGTTCCATATCGATGTTCCAGCCGGCCAGGTTGTTGGTCGGCGAAAGCATCAGGAACTGACTGGTGGACGTGCTGGCCGTTGTCATCTTGATGCCGTAGCCCGATGACGCCTCGGCCACGGCCACGCCGATACGCGCCAGACTTGAGCCGCTGACGGTGACCGGCAAAGTCGGCGACGTGAGCCAGCTGTATTTGTCCACCAGCAGGTTGGTGCCGGCGGCCCCAAGTCCACCAATGCTGGCTTGGATACCAGTCAGCGACTGCCCTTGTGCCGTGATGGCATCACCCTGCTGTGTCACGGTGTTGCTCAGGGCTGTAACGGTCGCCGCCTCGGCCTTGGTCGCCACTTGAGTCAGCGCATTGGCCGCCGCTGCCGCCGCATCGGTGGCCACCTTGTCAGTGACCGCCGCCCACGCCGAGCCAGTCCAGCGCTTCGGGGTGTTCGCTCCTCCGGTGATGTCGATCCACAGATTCTGCGCCAGCTGATCGGCCGCCGCCGGCGCCGCCGTCTGCACCAGCACCTTGCCCTTGCCACCGGCAAGGGTGTTGGCCGCGTTCGCCGCGTTTTGCGCGGCGGTCACGTTGGTGTTGGTGGTGGTCAGGCTGTTGTTTAGCCCGGTGATCGCCGTGCCTTGGCTGGTATTAACCCCCTCGATGCTGGTGATTTTGCTTTCAGTGACATTAACCCGTGCGGCCAGGCCGTTCGAATCCGATACCACTTGGCCAACGTCCATCCAATAGGTCGCATTCGGGGGCGACTTCGCTCCGCTGACATCCGCTGGCACCGCGATTTTGGCTTGGTACAGGCGGTCATCCAGACGAATCGAGTCGCCAACATCGTAGGCTTTTTCTTTCTGATACTCCCCCGACTTGGCAATGGTGTTGACCTGATCGATTTGCTGTTGCAGCGCGGCCTGCCCTTCGCCTACCCGTTCATCCAGCTCATTCAAGCGATTGCTCACCGACCCTGGCAGGGTTGCCGGGCCATCAATCAAATCGATCCTGCCGAGCAAGCTACCGCCCAACTCAGACTCAGAGATCTGACCCGCGATCTGATCAAGAATCGGTCCCGCGTCGGAACWGGCCTGCCCCATGACGCCAAGGCCTGTCGGATAAAAAGGCCCCACGTTGCCGGTACGGTCGATCAGGCGTACCCAAAAAAACAGGCGCGCCCCCGCCTGCAGGTGCTGCAGTGAATAATCGTTTTGCGGGTAAGCCAGATCCGCCAGCTTGGTCGCAGCCTCCAGACTGGTTGTCGGCCCGTACCAGATTTCCGTCCGCTGGCTGTCCTCGGCGCCGGCCGGGAATCCCCACTTGAGGTAGATGCCAAACAGCAGTGGTGTGGCTGTCAGCGATGACACCGCTGGCGGCAAGCCTTCCTTGCC
>NZ_JBGCUL010000819.1:0-2034 GCF_054177685.1 Pseudomonas sp. P5_A2_2 | reverse complement strand
GTATCGATGCGCTGTTTACTCGTTTCTTCTGGCGTCGTTGAAACGAAACCTGCAACCCGGACAAACAAAAAGGGACTTCCATGAAGTCCCCTGTTTTTTTGCCTGAAACTAACGGGTCACTTCCTCCGCACCGGTCTCTTCGGCCAGCTTCGGATGCGCACTGCGTTCATGCACTTGGGATTGCGGGGTACGGTCGATCAGCAGGCTCAGCAATTCGGGGCGGCTGTAGTGACCGCGGGAATCCATCATGCGTTTGCGCTTGTCGATCAGGCCCATGTCGAGGTCGGCGATCACCTCGCCCTCACCCTCCTGCAACGAACCCAGCACCGTGCCATCCGGGCTGATGATCGCGGTATAACAACCGCCGGAGATCGGGCCGATGGTGCAACCGGTGTCGGCCATGATCTGCGCCTGTTGCTCGGGGTACAACCACGCCGTGGAATTGACCACGAAGCACGCTGCCTCCAGGGCATGCTGGCGAACACTGACTTCCATTTGCGAGGCGAACAGGGGACCTGCAAACGACCCCGGGTACATGGCCGCGTGGATCTGCTCGCCATCGGCCATCAAGGCATAACGGGCCAGCGGGTTGAAATGCTCCCAGCAGGCCAGTTGCCCGATGCGCCCTACCGCGCTGTCGACGGCCCGCAGTCCGGAACCGTCGCCCATACCCCAGATCATGCGTTCGTGGTAGGTCGGGGAAATCTTGCGGCGACGCTGGATCAGCGAGCCGTCGGCATCGAACAGCAACTGCGTGTTGTACAGCGAACCGCCATCGCGCTCATTGACGCCGATGGATACGACCATGCCGGCTTGCCTGGCTGCAGCGCCGATGGCATCGGTGGCGGCCGAAGGCACGGTGACAGCCTGGTCCAGCAGCTTGAGGTGTTCGGCGGCCATTTCGAACGGCGACTGCACGTAGGAAAAGTACGGGTAGTACGGCACGATGGTTTCCGGAAACACCGCGAATTGCACGCCCTGTTCGCCGAGTTCGAGAATCTTCTGCACCACTTTGTCGACAGTGCCTTCACGGCTGTAAAGAACAGGGCTGATTTGTACGGCGGCGGCTTTGACGAGGGTCATGGCGGTGATCTCATTGAGGGAAAAGTTTCAACGAGATCAAGATTACGATAATAATATAAAGTCACAAATGTCGCATACGCCACCTTTCAGGACATCAAGAATTCAACCCCGACTGGCGCGCTGAATCACCTGCGGCGGCTGCCCGAACGCACGAATGAATGCGCGACGCATACGTTCACGATCACCAAAACCCGTGTCCGTCGCCACCACATCGATGGAATGCCGTCCGGTTTCCATCATCAACCGGGCCGACTCGACCCGCAGGTTTTCGATGGCCTTGGCCGGAGACTGGCCGGTTTCGGCATGAAACACCCGGCTGAATTGCCGAGGACTGAGATTGGCCACGCTGGCCAGTTCCTCGACCGACAGCGCGGACTTGAGATTCTGCTTGGCGTAGTTCAGCGCTGCCTGTATCCGATCGGTCTTGGGGGCCAGTTCCAGCATCACCGAAAACTGCGACTGTCCGCCGGAACGCCGGTGGTACACCACCAATTGCCGCGCTACCTTGCGTGCAACGTCGGCCCCCAGATCCTTCTCCACCAGCGCCAACGCCAGGTCCACGCATGCGCTCATGCCCGCCGCGGTCCACAGGTGGCCATCGTTGATGAAGATCCGGTCTTCCTCGACCTTCACGTTCGGGTAGGCCTTGCGAAAGGCCGGCACATGCGCCCAATGGGTGGTCGCCCGCCGACCGTCGAGCAAACCGGCCTCCGCCAAGGCATTCGCCCCCGTGCAAATCGAGCCCAGGCGTCGGGTGCCGTGACTGGCGCGGCGCAAAAACTCCAGCATGCCCGGCGTGGTCGGGCGGATCAGGTTGTCGCCCAGGACCAGCAGCGTATCGAACGAGCGCTGGTCGAACGCTTCGGTCTTCACAGCAAAACCGGCGGACGTCTGCACCAGGCCACCCGGTTCGGACAGTAATGCAATGCGGTACAACGGCTCATCCATGGC
>NZ_JBGCUL010000025.1:0-22436 GCF_054177685.1 Pseudomonas sp. P5_A2_2 | reverse complement strand
TCGCGAGCAGGCTCGCTCCTACAAGGGCGGTGTGAGCTGCTTACTCTTCTTCTTTCTCTTTGACCGGTGCCGGTGGCGGCCGCAGGCCGACTTCCGCCATCAGCTTGAGTTCCTTGCCGTTGCGCATCACCTCGATCGCGACCTTGTCGGTGGGCTTGATCCGCGCCACCTGATTCATCGAGCGACGGCCATCACCGGCCGGTTCGCCATCGATGGCAAGAATCACATCGCCCAGTTGCAGGCCGGCCTTCTGTGCCGGACCGTCGCGGAAAATCCCCGCCACGACAATGCCCGGACGCCCGGACAAGCCGAACGATTCGGCCAGTTCCTGGGTCAGCGGCTGCACTTCGATACCCAGCCAGCCACGAATCACCTGGCCGTGCTCGATGATCGATTTCATCACTTCCATCGCCAGCTTCACCGGGATCGCGAAACCAATGCCCTGGGAACCGCCGGACTTGGAGAAAATCGCCGTGTTGATGCCGGTCAGGTTACCGATGGCATCCACCAGCGCACCGCCAGAGTTGCCGGGGTTGATCGCCGCATCGGTCTGGATGAAGTCTTCGTAGTTGTTCAGGCCCAGTTGGTTGCGACCGGTGGCGCTGATGATGCCCATGGTCACGGTCTGGCCGACGCCGAACGGGTTGCCGATGGCCAGCGCGACATCGCCGATGCGGATGTTGTCGGAACGCCCGACAGTGATCGACGGCAGGTTTTTCAGGTCGATTTTCAGCACCGCGAGGTCAGTCTCCGGGTCGCTGCCGATCACCCGCGCCAGGGTTTCCCGACCGTCCTTGAGCGCCACCACGATCTGGTCGGCGCCGCTGGTCACGTGGTTGTTGGTCAGGATGTAGCCTTCCGGGCTCATGATCACGCCGGAACCGAGGCTCGATTCCATGCGTTTCTGCTTGGGCGAGTTGTCGCCGAAGAAGCGACGAAATTGCGGATCTTCGAACAACGGATGGGTGGGTTTGTTGATGACTTTGGTGGTGTACAGGTTTACCACCGAAGGCGCAGCGGTGCTTACCGCTTCGGCATAAGACACCGGACCCTGCTGCATGCTGGTGGTTTGCGGCGCTTGTTGCAGATTGACGTCGAGGCTCGGGAGCCCGACCCACTGCGGGTAACGCTGGATTATCAAAAGAGCGACAAGCACGCCGGCCAACAGCGGCCAGCCGGAAAAACGCAGCGCCTTGAGCATTAAGCAGTTCCTGAGAGAGTTGCAGGCGGTATGAGACCGCTCATAATGACGCGCATTATACGAGGCCGCACGCGCCTCGGAACGGGATATTTAGGAGTCTTTCATGGCCGTCGCCCTGAGCACCCTCGTTGAAGAAGCCGACCGCTACCTCAACAGCGCCAAAATCGCCGATTACTGCCCCAACGGCCTGCAAGTCGAAGGTCGTCCGCAAGTGATGCGCATTGTCAGTGGCGTCACCGCCAGCCAGGCCTTGCTTGATGCTGCCGTGGAGGCCAATGCCGACCTGGTGCTGGTGCATCATGGCTACTTCTGGAAAGGCGAGAACCCGTGCATCACCGGCATGAAACAGCGCCGCTTGAAGACTCTGCTCAAGCACGATATCAGCCTGCTGTCCTATCATCTGCCGCTGGACCTGCACCCGGACGTCGGTAATAACGTGCAGCTCGCACGGCAGCTCGACATCACCGTCGAAGGCCCGCTGGACCCGGACAACCTGAAGATTGTCGGCCTGGTCGGCTCGCTGAATGAACCGATGATGCCACGGGATTTCGCTCGCCGCGTCCAGGAAGTGATGGGCCGTGAGCCGCTGTTGATCGAAGGCAGTGCCATGATCCGCCGTGTTGGCTGGTGCACCGGTGGTGGCCAGGGTTACATCGATCAGGCCATTCTGGCAGGCGTCGATCTGTACCTCAGCGGCGAGGCTTCCGAGCAAACCTTCCACAGCGCCCGGGAAAACGACATCAGCTTCATCGCCGCCGGTCACCATGCCACCGAGCGCTACGGCGTTCAGGCGCTGGGGGATTACCTGGCGCGGCGCTTTGCGCTGGAACACATTTTCATCGATTGCCCGAATCCGATCTGACGAATCGCCATCCCTGTAGGAGCGAGCCTGCTCGCGATGAACCTGAGAGCACCGCGGGGTGTCAGGCTTCCAGCGTTATCGTTAGCGACCATCGCGAGCAGGCTGCTCCTACAGAGGGCCGCATTCAACCCAAACGGGCAGGCATATTCATATGCTCTTTCGATCTAGTTGGCGTCCTGATTAGAAGAGGTCGCTGTGCTAGGATCCCCGCTCGAACACGGCCCGCTGGCCGTTCATAAGAAAGCTTTCGTGAGTAGCCATGGTCGATAAACTGACGCATCTGAAACAGCTGGAGGCGGAAAGCATCCACATCATCCGCGAGGTGGCCGCCGAGTTCGACAACCCGGTGATGCTGTACTCCGTCGGTAAAGACTCCGCCGTGATGCTGCACCTTGCGCGCAAGGCCTTCTTCCCGGGCAAACTGCCGTTCCCGGTGATGCACGTCGACACCCAGTGGAAGTTCAAGGAAATGTACGCGTTCCGCGACCGCATGGTCGAAGAACTCGGCCTCGACCTGCTGGTGCACGTCAACCCCGATGGCGTCGCGCAGGGCATCAACCCGCTGACCCACGGCAGTGCCAAGCACACCGATATCATGAAAACCGAAGGCCTCAAGCAGGCCCTCGACAAGTACGGTTTCGATGCTGCTTTCGGTGGTGCCCGTCGTGACGAAGAGAAGTCCCGTGCCAAAGAGCGCGTGTATTCCTTCCGCGATACCAAGCACCGCTGGGACCCGAAAAACCAGCGTCCCGAGTTGTGGAACGTGTACAACGGCAAGGTCAACAAGGGCGAATCGATCCGCGTGTTCCCGTTGTCGAACTGGACCGAGCTGGACATCTGGCAGTACATCTACCTCGAAGGCATCCCGATCGTGCCGCTGTATTTCGCCGCCGAGCGCGACGTTATCGAGATGAATGGTACCTGGATCATGATCGACGATGAACGCCTGCTCAATCACCTGAGCGATGAAGACAAGGCACGCATCGTCAAGAAGAAGGTCCGTTTCCGCACACTCGGCGACTACCCGTTGACCGGTGCGGTCGAGTCCGAGGCCATCAGCCTGACCGACATCATTCAGGAAATGCTCCTGACGCGAACTTCCGAACGCCAGGGCCGGGTCATCGATCACGATGGCGCAGGCTCGATGGAAGAAAAGAAACGTCAGGGTTATTTCTAAGGGGTTGTCATGTCGCACGCATCTGATTTGATCAGCGAGGACATCCTCGCCTATCTGGGCCAGCACGAACGCAAGGAAATGCTGCGCTTTCTTACCTGTGGCAACGTCGATGACGGCAAGAGCACCCTGATCGGGCGTCTGCTGCACGACTCCAAAATGATCTACGAAGATCACCTGGAAGCCATTACCCGCGACTCGAAAAAAGTCGGCACCACCGGTGATGATATCGACCTGGCGTTGCTGGTCGACGGCCTGCAGGCCGAGCGGGAACAGGGCATCACCATCGATGTCGCTTACCGCTACTTCTCCACCGCCAAGCGCAAATTCATCATCGCCGACACCCCCGGCCATGAGCAGTACACCCGCAACATGGCCACCGGTGCGTCCACCTGTGACCTGGCGATCATTCTGGTCGACGCCCGTTATGGCGTGCAGACCCAGACCCGTCGCCACAGCTTCATTGCCTCGTTGCTGGGCATCAAGCACATCGTGGTCGCCATCAACAAGATGGACCTCAACGGTTTCGACGAAAAAGTCTTCGACTCGATCAAGGCCGATTACCTGAAGTTCGCCGAAGGCATCGCCTTCAAGCCGACCACCATGGCCTTCGTGCCGATGTCGGCGCTCAAGGGCGACAACGTGGTGAACAAGTCCGAGCGCTCGCCGTGGTACACCGGTCAGTCGCTGATGGAAATTCTCGAAACCGTCGAGATCGCCAGCGACCGCAACTACACCGACCTGCGTTTCCCGGTGCAGTACGTCAACCGTCCGAACCTGAACTTCCGTGGTTTCGCCGGCACCCTGGCCAGTGGCGTCGTGCACAAGGGTGACGAAGTCGTGGTGCTGCCGTCGGGCAAGAGCAGTCGCGTGAAATCCATCGTCACCTTCGAAGGTGAGCTGGAGCATGCAGGTCCGGGTCAGGCCGTGACGCTGACCATGGAAGACGAGATCGACATCTCGCGCGGCGATTTGCTGGTACACGCCGACAACCTGCCGCAAGTGACTGACGGCTTCGAGGCCATGCTGGTGTGGATGGCCGAAGAGCCGATGCTGCCGGGCAAGAAATACGACATCAAGCGCGCCACGACGTACGTGCCGGGTTCGATCACCAGCATTGTCAACCGCGTTGACGTGAACACCCTGGAAGAAGGCCCTGCCAGTGCCTTGCAACTGAACGAGATCGGTCGGGTCAAGATCAGCCTCGATGCAGCCATCGCGCTGGACGGTTACGCGAGCAACCGCACCACCGGTTCGTTCATCGTCATCGATCGTTTGACCAATGGCACCGTCGCCGCCGGCATGATCATCGCTCAACCGGTGGCGCAGGGCAGCAGCACGCATCACGGCAAACTCGCACACGTCGCCACCGAAGAACGCGCCCAGCGCTTCGGCCAGCAACCGGCCACCGTGTTGTTCAGCGGCTTGTCGGGCGCGGGCAAAAGCACTCTGGCGTATGCGGTCGAGCGCAAGCTGTTCGACCTGGGTCGTGCGGTGTTCGTACTCGATGGCCAGAACCTGCGTCACGACCTGAACAAAGGTCTGCCACAGGATCGCGCCGGGCGTACCGAGAACTGGCGTCGTGCCGCACACGTCGCGCGTCAGTTCAACGAAGCCGGTCTGCTGACCCTGGCAGCGTTCGTTGCGCCGAGTGCCGAAGGTCGTGAACAGGCCCGGGAACTGATCGGCAAGGAGCGTCTGCTGACGGTCTACGTCCAGGCTTCGCCGACGGTCTGCGCCGAGCGTGATCCGCAAGGCCTGTACGCGGCGGCCGGGGATAACATCCCGGGCGAGTCGTTCCCGTACGACGTGCCGCTGGATGCCGACCTGGTGATCGACACCCAGTCCGTGTCGCTGGAAGAAGGCGTCAAGCAAGTGCTGGGTCTGCTGCGCGAGCGTGGGGCGATCTAAGCCTTAGCCGTAAATGAAAAGCCCGCAGACAAGTGATTGTCTGCGGGCTTTTTTGTGTCCTTGAAATGGCTATCGCGGGCAAGCCCGCTCCCACAGTTTTGAGGGTGTTCGCAAAATTTGTGAACGACGCGGTCCCTGTGGGAGCGGGCTTGCCCGCGAAGAGGCCGGTACAGGCACCTCAAGAATTCGCTGGATACTCACGATGCATCTGCGCAAGCAACGCATCCTTGTCCTGCCACATCTGATTGATCCAACCCTGGAATTGCAGGCGGTATTCACCGTCCTGGTCATAGTTCTTGCCGATGAACTGCGGCGCAATCTTCAGTTCTTCAAAGTGCACCACCACGTCCGCAACGTTCCCGCACAACAAGTCCCAGAAACCGGGCCGACCGGCCGGATAATGAATCGTCACGTTGACGATCGATTCAAGCTGCTCACCCATCGCATCCAGCACAAAGGCAATGCCACCAGCCTTGGGCTTGAGCAGGTACTTGAAGGGTGACTGCTGCTGGGCATGCTTGCCCTTGGTGAAGCGCGTGCCTTCGACGAAGTTGAAAATGCCCACCGGGTTGTCGCGGAATTTCGCACAGGTCTTGCGGGTGGTTTCCAGGTCCTTGCCTTTCTTTTCCGGATGCTTCTCCAGATAGGCCTTGGAGTAGCGTTTCATGAACGGAAAGCCCAGCGCCCACCAGGCCAGACCGATCACCGGAACCCAGATCAGCTCCTGCTTGAGAAAGAACTTCAGCGGTTGAATGCGCCGGTTGAGCACGTATTGCAGCACCAGGATGTCGACCCAGCTCTGGTGGTTGCTGGTGATCAGGTACGAGTGCTGATAGTCGAGGCCTTGTAGGCCGCTGATGTGCCAGCGGGTGCTACGGACCAGATTCATCCAGCCTTTGTTGATGCTGATCCAGGCTTCGTGGGTATGGCTCATCAGCCAGCCCGAGAGGCGCTGGGTGAAGGCGAACGGCAATACTTTGACGAGTGCCACGCAGAACAGGAACGAGCAGAGCAGAATCGTATTCAGTGCCAACAGCAGCGAGGCGATCACGCCTCGCAGCGGAGCAGGTAGAAAATCCAGCATTTACACATCCATAGGTCGGTTGGCTGCCTGGATCGCGGTCAACGCGATGGTGTAGACGATGTCGTCGACCTGCGCACCACGCGGCAAATCGTTCACCGGTTTGCGCAGGCCTTGCAGCATCGGCCCGAGGCTGACGCAGTCGGCGCTGCGCTGCACGGCTTTGTGCGTGGTGTTGCCGGTGTTCAGGTCGGGAAACACGAATACCGTGGCGCGACCGGCGACCCGGCTGTTCGGCGCCAGTTGCCGGGCGACGTCTTCGTTGGCGGCGGCGTCGTATTGCAACGGGCCGTCGATCAGCAGCGAATGCTGTTGCTCGTGGGCGAGCAGGGTGGCTTCGCGAACCTTTTCGACTTCCTCGCCCGTGGCCGACTCGCCGCTGGAATAACTGATCATCGCCACCCGAGGGGTGATGCCGAATGCAGCCGCCGAGTCGGCGCTTTGCAGGGCGATCTCGGCCAGTTCGGAGGCGCTTGGGTGCGGGTTCATCACGCAGTCGCCGTAGACCAGCACTTCTTCCGGAAACAGCATGAAGAACACCGACGACACCAGGGTGCAGCCCGGCGCCGTCTTGATCAGCTGCAGGGCCGGACGGATGGTGTTGGCGGTGGTGTTGATCACGCCCGAGACCAGTCCGTCGACTTCATCCAGGGCCAGCATCATGGTGCCGATCACCACGGTGTCTTCCAGTTGCTGCTCGGCCATCGGCGCGTTGAGGCTTTTAGTCTTACGCAAGGCGACCATCGGTTCGACATAACGCTCGCGGATCAGGTCCGGATCGAGAATCTCCAGCCCCGGCGGCAATACGATGCCTTGGGCGCGGGCCACGGCCTCGACGTCTTCAGGTTTGGCCAGCAACACGCAACGAGCGATCCCGCGTTCCTGACAGATCGCCGCCGCTTGCACAGTGAACGGTTCGCTGCCTTCAGGCAGGACGATGCGTTTGTTGGCAGCCTGGGCACGCTGGATCAATTGATAGCGGAACACCGCTGGCGACAGGCGCATTTCCCGGGGTGTACCGCAGCGCTGGTGCAGCCAGTTGGCGTCGAGATGACTGGCGACGAAGTCGGTGATGATTTCCGCTCGCTCGCGGTCGTCGATCGGGATTTCCTTGTTCAGGCCATTGAGCAGGTTAGCGGTGTCGTAGGAGCCGGTGCTCACCGACAACACCGGCAAACCGGCCTGTAATGCGCCACGGCACAGATCCATGATGCGCGGATCCGGCAGGGTGTCGCTGGTCAGCAGCAGGCCGGCCAGCGGCACGCCGTTGATCGCCGCGAGGCTGACGGCGAGGATGATGTCGTCGCGATCCCCCGGGGTCACCACCAGAACACCGGGCTTGAGCAACTCCACGGTATTGCGCATGGTGCGGGCGCAAATGATGATTTTGGTCATGCGCCGGGTTTCATAATCACCGGCGTTGAGCACTTGCGCACCCATCAGGTCGGCGACGTCGCGGGTGCGCGGCGCATTGAGTTCCGGCTGAAACGGAATGCAGCCGAGCAGACGGAATTCACCGCTGCGCAGCAAGGGCGAATGCTCTTTCAGACGCGCGGCGAAGGCGTCCATGCTCTCGTCAGTCTTGACCTTGTTGAGGATCACGCCGAGGACTTTCGGATCCTTCGGACCACCGAACAATTGCGCCTGCAATTCAACGCGGCCGGAGAGTTCGGCCAGCACTTCGTTTTCCGGAGCCGAAACCAGAATCACCTCGGCATCGAGGCTCTTGGCCAAATGCAGGTTGACCCGCGCGGCATAACTGGCGCTGCGGGTCGGCACCATGCCTTCAACCACCAGCACGTCTTTGCCGACGGCTGCTTGCTGGTACAAGGTGATGATTTCTTCGAGCAACTCATCAAGCTGGCCGTCGCCGAGCATCCGCTCGACGTGCGCCAGACCCAGCGGTTGTGGCGGTTTCAGACCATGCGTGCGCGCCACCAGCTCGGTGGAGCGCTCAGGGCCGGTGTCGCCCGGATGCGGCTGGGCAATCGGTTTGAAGAAGCCGACTTTCAGCCCGGCCCGTTCCAATGTGCGCACCAGCCCGAGGCTGATGGAGGTCAGACCCACACCAAAATCGGTGGGTGCGATAAAAAAAGTTTGCATGCGGATTCTCTGGAGGAGCATGGCAATGGTGTCAGCTTATATTTGGCCGACTACCGAAATTCAGTCGCCAAGGTTATCGCTAACCGAGCCTTGTGCGCACCAACCGCAGGCAAAGGGTTGGCCTATTTTTTCCTGGCGCTGCACAGGGTCCATGACCCAGGCGCGCGATTGCCAGGGTGGCTGGTGCCGCAGGTGTTGGGTGTGGCCGCAGGAAAGCTCGGCCACCCAATGGCCGTTCTCGTCCTGATGGAAGCCTGTGATCGTCGAATTCCGTCTGTCCGGGTTGTGTTCGCTTTCGGACGATTGCTTCGCTAAACTTGGTCCTTCAATCTTCTTATGCAAAAGGTCTCGCCCCATGCTGATCGCCGCCAATAAGGCTGTCTCCATCGACTATACCCTGACCAACGACGCTGGTGAGGTCATCGACAGCTCCGCCGGCGGCGCGCCGCTGGTCTACCTGCAAGGCGCAGGCAACATCATCCCTGGCCTGGAAAAGGCTCTGGAAGGCAAGGCTGTCGGCGACGAGCTGACCGTAGCCGTTGAACCGGAAGACGCTTACGGCGAATACGCTGCCGAACTGGTCAGCACCCTGAGCCGCAGCATGTTCGAAGGCGTCGATGAGCTGGAAGTGGGCATGCAGTTCCACGCTTCCGCTCCGGACGGCCAGATGCAGATCGTGACCATCCGTGATCTGGACGGCGACGACGTCACCGTTGACGGCAACCACCCGTTGGCCGGTCAGCGCCTGAATTTCCAGGTCAAGATCGTTGCCATTCGTGACGCCAGCCAGGAAGAAATCGCTCATGGCCACGTCCATGGCGAAGGTGGCCATCACCACTGATTTCTGCGCTAAGCTCAGATAGCTGGAGAGGCGCCCCGAGGGCGCCTTTTTAGTCTGCGGCTGTCCCTGATGACACCGCCAAGTGGCTGTTTCGAAAAGAACACGGGAATCTGGAGTACGCCATGAGTGCTTTTCACGACCTTAAATTGACAGCCCTGGATGGACAGGAGCTACCTCTGGCGCCTTTCAAAGGCCAAGTCGTGCTGGTGGTCAACGTCGCCTCCAAATGCGGCTTGACCCCGCAGTACGCGGCGCTGGAAAACCTCTACCAGCAATACAAGGCCAAAGGCTTCAGCGTGTTGGGCTTGCCGTGCAACCAGTTTGCCGGGCAGGAACCGGGGACCGAGCGGGAGATCAAGGATTTTTGCAGCCTCAACTATGGCGTGACCTTTCCGTTGTCCAGCAAGCTGGAAGTCAACGGGCATGATCGTCATCAGTTGTACCGCTTGCTGGCGGGCGAGGGCGCGGAATTTCCCGGCGATATCACCTGGAATTTCGAGAAGTTCCTGCTGGGCAAGGATGGTCGCGTGCTGGCGCGGTTCTCGCCGCGTACGGCGCCGGATGATCCGACCATTGTTCACGCGATTGAAAAAGCGCTGAGCTGATATCTCCCCCTGTAGGAGCGAGCCTTGCTCGCGATGGTCGTCAACGATAACGCTACAAGCCTGATACGGCGCGGCGTTCTCCAGTCCATCGCGAGCAAGCTCGCTCCTACAGTAATTCGTACCTTTTAGCTCTTAATCACCAAAATCAATAATGCTGTTCAAGGCGTCGGACTCTCCATATTATCGCCGTCATAAAATCATCCTTCCGTGGAGCGTCCCATGCCCGTCAAAGCCCTGTTCAAACCGTTCCACCTCGGCACCCTCGAACTGCCGACCCGCGTCGTCATGGCGCCGATGACCCGCTCCTTTTCCCCGGGCGGCGTGCCTGATTCCAAAGTGATCGAATACTACCGTCGCCGCGCCGCTGCGGGCGTCGGCCTGATCATCACTGAAGGCACCACCGTCGGTCACAAGGCGTCCAACGGATACCCGAACGTTCCGCATTTCTACGGTGAAACGGCCCTGGCCGGCTGGAAGAAGGTCGTCGATGCCGTTCACGCCGAAGGCGGCAAGATCGTTCCGCAGCTGTGGCATGTGGGCAGCGTGCGCCGTATCGGCACCGAGCCGGACGCCAGCGTGCCGGGTTATGGCCCGTCGGAAAAAATCAAGGAAGGTCAGGTCGTGGTGCACGGCATGGCCAAACAGGACATCCAGGACGTGATCGCCGCGTTCGCCCAGGCCGCCAAGGATGCCCAGAGCATCGGCATGGACGGCGTGGAAATCCACGGTGCCCACGGTTACCTGATCGACCAGTTCTTCTGGGAAGGCAGCAACCAGCGTACCGACGAGTACGGCGGTAATCTGGCCAACCGTTCGCGCTTCGCCATTGAGTTGATTCAGGCCGTGCGTGCTGCGGTCGGTGAAGGTTTTCCGATCATCTTCCGTTTCTCCCAGTGGAAGCAGCAGGACTACACCGCACGTCTGGTGCAAACCCCGGAAGCCTTGGGCGAGTTCCTCAAGCCGCTGGCGGATGCGGGCGTGGATATTTTCCACTGCTCGACCCGCCGCTTCTGGGAGCCGGAGTTCGACGGTTCCGAGCTGAACCTTGCCGGCTGGACCCGCCAACTCACCGGCAAGCCGACCATCACTGTGGGCAGCGTCGGCCTGGATGGCGAGTTCCTGCAATTCATGGTCAACACCGACAAGGTCGCACAACCGGCCAGTCTGGAAAAACTGCTGGAGCGCCTGAACAACGATGAGTTCGACCTGGTGGCGGTGGGTCGTGCCTTGCTGGTGGACCCGGACTGGGCACAGAAAGTGCGCGATGGCCGTGAGGAAGACATTCTGCCGTTCAGCCGTGAGGCGTTGATGACGCTGGTTTAAGCGGCGTCTGGACTGACGCTATCGCGAGCAAGCTCGCTCCCACAGGTTCTGTGGCGATCACAAATCATGTGTAAACCAAGAACCCTGTGGGAGCGGGCTTCAAATCACCGAAGATTCAGGGAACAGTCGGTGCATTCGGCACCACCATCTCCCCGGCACAAGCCCCGCGCAACTGTCCCTCGAACTGCTCGATGATCGTCGCCCAACCCTGGCGACTGGCATGCTGGCGCGCATTGAGCCGCACATTGCGCAAGGCTTCCCTGTCCTCCAGCAGCCATGCCGCTGCATCGCAGAACGCTTCTTCATCTCCCGGCATCGCCAGCACGCCGTTGTAGCCATGACGAATATGCTGGGCGGCTGCCGCCTTGTCGTAGGCCACCACGCCGAGCCCCGAGGCAAGTGCTTCAAGCACTACATTGCCAAAGGTTTCGGTCAGGCTCGGAAACAGAAACACATCGCCCGAAGCGTAGTGACACGCCAGGGCTTCACCCCGTTGGGTGCCACAGAAAATCGCTTCGGGCATTTCGTTTTCCAGTTCCTGGCGCTGCGGGCCGTCGCCGACCACGATCAGTTTCAGGATGCGCTGGGGATAACTCGCCTTGAGGGTATTGAAGGTGCGCTTGAGCAGGCCGAGGTTTTTTTCCGGGGCCAGGCGTCCGACATGAATGACGGCGATGTCTGCCTCGGCCAGTCCCCATTGCTCACGCAGGGCATTTAACCGTTTGGCCGGGTGAAACAATTCGCTGTCGACGCCTCGGGACAGCAACGCCAGTCGTTCGAAATGACGTCGCTCCAGTTCCATGCGCTGGCTGACGCTGGGCACCAGGGTCATGGTCGAACGGTTGTGGAACCAGCGCAGGTAGTGAGTCAGCAGGCGCGTAAGCAAACCCAGCCCGTACTGGTTGGAGTACTGCTGGAAATTGGTGTGGAAACCGCTGACCACGGAAATCCCCAGTCGCCGTGCCGCACGCAACGCAGAGAGGCCCAGCGGCCCTTCGGTCGCGATGTAGAGCACATCCGGGCGATGACGCGTCCAGCGCCGCAGCAGTTTGTGCATCGACGACTGACCCCATTGCAGGCCGGGATAGCCCGGTAGCGGCCAGCCGCGGCACAGCAGCAGTTCATCGTCGCTGCCCAACTGCTGGTCGCAGCCCTGACGCGGTCGTACCAGTTCCACCTGATGCCCGCGTGCGCGCAAACCGTCGCACAAGCGACCCAGGGTATTGGCCACGCCGTTGATTTCCGGAGGGAAGGTTTCGGTGATCAGGGTGATATGCAGAGCTGTCGTCATGACCCCAGTGTCGACCGGGGCCATGTCGTCAGTGTGACGTCGGGATGATGGATTTGTGACTGCGGTACCGGCGCTGATGGCTCAGCGCTGCGTCACCAGGTTTTCCGCGCCACGCTCACGCACCCAGAACAGCGTTGCCCCGGCCACGGCGGCCGGCATCATCAGGATGTTGACCACCGGGATCAGCAACACCA
Organism: Pseudomonas sp. P5_A2_2; assembly: GCF_054177685.1. Lineage (NCBI taxonomy): Bacteria > Pseudomonadati > Pseudomonadota > Gammaproteobacteria > Pseudomonadales > Pseudomonadaceae > Pseudomonas > Pseudomonas sp. P5_A2_2. The sequence continues at coordinate 9,850 of NZ_JBGCUL010000025.1, read as the reverse complement.
GGTACACGCTGCCGCCGAAGCTCATGCTCTGCCAGCGCTTCTGCCGCAGCCAGGCGAGCATTTCGTTCCAGCCCAGCTTGTGGTTGTCCGCCGGGTAGTCGATGTACTGGATCGCCATCATCCACACCCCGAATAGCAGCCACAGCGGCGCGGCGATGATGTTCACCACCGGGATGAACGAGAGGATGAACAGCCCGATTGCCCGGGGCAGAAAGTAGCCGAGCTTGCGCATTTCCCGGGCCAGGGTGCGCGGGATCATCGCAATCAGTTCGCCCCAGCTGAAGGCCGGGAAGTCGTCGGTGCCGCGCACCACCACCTCGACTTTCTCCGCCAGGAAGCCGTTGAATGGCGCGGCAATGACGTTGGCGAGCATGGTGAAGGTGAAGAACACCATCAGCACGACGAGCACCACGAACAGCGGCCAGAGGATGTAGCTGAGAAAACTCAGCCAGTCGGGCAGGGACGGCATCAAGGTGTCGACCCACAGGCTGAATTGATGGCCGGCCAGGTAGATCAATCCGACGAACAGCACCAGGTTGATCGCCAGCGGCAACAACACAAACAAACGCAGGCTGGGGCTCAGCACCAGCTTGAGGCCTTCGCGCAGGTATTGCGGGCCGGACAGAACAGGGGCGGGCATAAGAGGCTCCGGGCAGAGGGAAAACGCGCCGACCTTACCGGCTTTGCTTCACGTGCGAAAGCGCGGCAGTGGTATCGACATTCACTGTAACAAAGACGTCGATATCGTCGGCCAGATGGCATAGAGACCACCTATGAGCTGGATTGTTAATCCGTATTTCCTTAATCTTCGCCCCCTCGATACGCTGCACCCAATCTTTTTACAGGACGGTCGGGTTCAAGCCTTCCCCAAGTGCTTTCAACCGTTCTTTTTTATTCCAGCCGGCAATCCGGCGTTCCGCGCCAGGTGTTCCGGGCCGGTCAACAGGAGCAGGTCATGTCTGAAGTCCGTCATTCGCGAGTGATTATTCTCGGTTCCGGCCCTGCCGGTTACAGCGCCGCGGTCTATGCCGCCCGTGCCAACCTCAAGCCACTGCTGATCACCGGCATGCAGGCCGGCGGTCAACTGACCACCACCACCGAAGTCGACAACTGGCCGGGCGACGTCCACGGCCTGACCGGCCCGGCGCTGATGGAGCGGATGCGCGAGCACGCCGAGCGTTTCGAAACCGAGATCGTGTTCGATCACATCAATGCCGTGGACTTCGCTGCCAAGCCGTACACCCTGACCGGCGACAGCGCGACTTACACCTGCGACGCCCTGATCATCGCCACCGGCGCCAGCGCTCGTTACCTGGGCCTGCCGTCCGAAGAAACCTTCATGGGCAAAGGCGTTTCGGCCTGCGCGACCTGCGACGGTTTCTTCTACCGCAACAAACCTGTGGCTGTGGTCGGCGGCGGCAACACTGCTGTTGAAGAGGCTCTGTACCTGGCCAACATCGCCAGCAAGGTGACCCTGATCCACCGTCGCGAAACTTTCCGCGCCGAGAAGATCCTGATCGACAAGCTCAACGCCCGTGTTGCCGAAGGCAAGATCGAGCTGAAGCTGAACGCAACCCTGGACGAAGTGCTGGGCGACAACATGGGCGTGACTGGTGCCCGCCTGAAGAATAACGACGGCAGCTTCGACGAAGTGAAAGTCGACGGCGTGTTCATCGCCATCGGCCACACCCCGAACACTTCGTTGTTCGAAGGCCAGTTGACCCTGAAGGACGGCTACCTGGTTGTGCAGGGCGGCCGTGACGGCAACGCCACTGCCACCAACCTCGAAGGTATCTTCGCCGCCGGTGACGTGGCTGACCACGTGTACCGCCAGGCCATCACCTCCGCTGGCGCCGGTTGCATGGCGGCACTGGATGCCGAGCGTTACCTCGACGATCTGCAGAACGCTTGATTCTGCTTTCGTTGAATGAAAAACCGGCTTCGGCCGGTTTTTTTGTGCCCGCAAATATTGCACCAGCCCTGTGGGAGCGAGCTTGCTCGCGATTGCGGTCTATCCGTTGATATCAATTTTGAATGTTCTATCGCCATCGTCGGAACGCCGCCCGGAGCAAGCTCGCTCCCACAGGTGCCGTGTTGGCTTTGCTCTCAGGTCAGTTTTGCAAGGCAGGCTTCAAGGATATCCAGGCCTTTCTCCAGCACCGCAGCTTCGATAGTCAACGGCGCCAGCAAGCGAATGATGTGCCGCGATTTTCCGCTGGGCATCAGCAGCAAACCTGCATCCCGCGCCAAGGCCAGCAATTGGGTCAATTGTGCCGGTGCGGGCGAGCCATCGGCGTTGATCAACTCGATGCCGCGCATGGCGCCGACGCCGGTCAGGCGTCCCAGGTACGGCGTCAGCTTGTTCGCGCGCCAGGTTGCATGGCGGCCGACAATCGCTTCTTCCTGTTGTGTACCCCAGGCATGCAGGTTGGCATCGGTCATTTCGTCCAAAGTTGCCAGTGCTGCTGCGCAGGCGATGGGGTTGCCGGAGTAAGTGCCACCGAGTCCGCCCTTGGGCAGGTTATCCAGCAGCGACTTGCGCCCGACCACCGCACCCAGCGGCACACCGCCGGCGATGCTTTTACCGAGCAGGATCAGGTCCGGCTCTATGCCCAGCCGCGAGAACGCGAAGCGCTGGCCGGTTCGGCCGAAACCAGACTGGATTTCATCGGCAATCAGCACAATGCCCTTGTCGTCGCAGAACTTGCGCAGCGCCTGGGCGAACTCGACCTCCATGGCCAGGAAGCCCGCTTCGCCCTGCACCGGTTCGACGATAAAACAGGCGACGTCTTCGACATCGATCTCGACGCTGAACAGGCGCTCCATGGCTTTGAGGGCCTCGGCACAGGTGACGCCGTTGTCCTGGCTGGGGAAGGGCAGGTGAAATACCGGCCCCGGCAGCACGCCGACTTTCTGTTTGTAGGGCGCGACTTTGCCGTTGAGGTTGAGGGTGGCCAGTGTGCGGCCGTGGAAAGCGCCGTCGAAGGCGATGACCGCGCTGCGGCCGGTGGCGCCACGGACAATCTTCAGTGCGTTTTCCGCTGCTTCCGCGCCGCTGTTGGTGAGCATGCCGCTGACCGGGTAACTCACCGGCATGAACGCGCTGAGGCGATCCATCAGTTCGAGGTAAGGCACATGGGGCGCTGCATTGAACGCGTAATGGGTCAGTCGGGTGGCTTGTTCGCGGATGGCTTCGACGATACGCGGATGGCAATGGCCGAGGTTCAACACGCCGATGCCGCCGACAAAGTCGATGTAGCGTTTGCCGTCGGTGTCCCAGACCTCGGCGTTTTTGCCGTGGCTGAGCGTGACAGGGTGAACGATGTTGATCGACTGGCTGATGGTTTCGCTGCGCATGGATGACCGGCTCGAAAGAAGGAGGACTTCTTTTTATCTAAGCCGTGAGCGGTGCTACGGGGCAAACGAAATAAAGTTGCCGGGTCAATCTTAAAAGTCGGGATGTGTTTCTGATCAGTTCCGCGCCGTGAACGCAGAACCTGTAGGAGCGAGCCTGCTCGCGATGGTGGTGAACGATTACGCGTAAACCAGAGGCCCAGCAGTGCTCTTGAGTTTTTCGCGAGCAGTCGAGCGTCGACCGGCTGCTCCTACAATTTAAATCAACGGCGGGTCAGTGGCGGCTGAGCGAACTTCACACCCGCCAGGCCATGGGCAATCAACGCACGGATGTTGCCGTGATCGCTGCCTTCAGGCGTGGCAACAACCGAGCGGTAATGCTCGCCGAAAGCCAGCAGCGCTTCTTCATMGCTCAAGCCTTCCAGCAGCGCCAGACCCAGGGTCTTGCACGAGCCTTCGTTCTGCCCGGCCGCGTTTTCCACGCCACCATTGTTGAAAGCCTGAGGCTGGTAGTCGTAACCGGCGGCAATGAACGCCAGAGTATCGGCGAAGGCGTGTTCGCCGCTGTTGAGGCTGGCGCGCAGGGTGTTCAAATCACTCATTGGGTTTTCCTTTGGCGAACGCCGCCTGTTGTTCGGCGTTGGCTTCTTGCTGAAATTGGGCTTTCCACTCGGCGTACGGCATGCCGTAAACCACTTCACGGGCTTCATCGAGGCTGACCTCGATCTGGCGTTCGTCAGCCGCCGCCTTGTACCACTTGGACAGGCAGTTGCGGCAGAAGCCCGAGAGGTTCATCAGATCGATGTTCTGCACATCCTTGCGGCTGTCCAGATGGGCCACCAGCCGGCGAAAGGCGGCGGCTTCGAGTTCCAGGCGTTGTTGATCGGTCATGGCGGTCTCTGCGAGACAGCTTCAAGCGGCACGCTTGAAGCTGCAAGTTGGATGGCGGTGGCTGCAAGTCTACAGCTTGGTGCTTGTAGCTTGAAGCTAGCGGCTCGCTGCCAGCGTAATCGACACCGACTCGGCAAATCGCAGCGCGTGGGGCTTGTCGACCTCGACCTCGGCGTAGAGCACCGATGCGTTGGCCATCACCAGGTCGAGAATTTCCTGGGTCAGGCGTTCGAGCAGCGCAAAGCGGTTGCCTTCCACATGGGCGATGATCGCCTTGGTAATGGTCCGGTAGTTCAACGCGTGATCGATGTCGTTGTCCCGTACCGCTTCCTGGGCTGCGTACAGAATGGTGAGGTTGATCAGCACATCCTGCTTGTTGAGGATTTCATCCTCGTTGATGCCGATGAAGGTACGCAGGCACAGGTCTTTGACCCGGATGCGTGCCATGCCTGGCTGAAGTTGTGGCATTGCTACTTGCTCCGTCCAATCAGTTGCAGGAACTCCTGGCGGGTGTTGCTCGACTCGCGGAAGGCRCCGAGCATCACCGAGGTGTTCATGGTCGAATTCTGTTTCTCGACGCCGCGCATCATCATGCACATGTGCTGCGCTTCGATGACCACCGCGACACCGGCCGCACCGGTTACTTGTTGCACCGCCTCGGCGATTTGCCGGGTGAGGTTTTCCTGGATCTGCAGGCGCCGGGCGAACATGTCCACCAGTCGCGCAATCTTCGACAGGCCCAACACCTTGCCGGTCGGAATATAAGCCACATGCGCCTTGCCGATGAAGGGCAGGATGTGGTGTTCGCAAAGCGAGTACAGCTCGATGTTGTCGACGATGACCATTTCATCGTTGTCGGAGGCGAACAGCGCGCCATTGACGATCTCTTCGACACTTTGCTCGTAGCCATGGCAAAGGTACTGCATGGCTTTGGCTGCGCGCATCGGCGTATCGAGCAAACCTTCGCGGTCGGGGTTTTCACCGAGGCCGATGAGGATCTCTCGATAGCTCTGGGATAAGGCGTTCTGGGGCAGTGATAACGTCATGGAAAATCCTCGCGGGACACTTATTTGATGTGCCGTCCGCCGTTGACGGTCAGGGTGGTGCCGGTGACATAAGGGTTGTCGAGCAGATAGCGCAGGCTCTGGTAGATCACTTCGCAGCCGGGTTCGATGCCCAGCGCGGACTTGGCCAGCACCTTGGCGCGGTAGGCCGCGTCGTCTTCAGGGTTGAACAGTAGCAGGGCCGGGGCGATCCCGTTGACCTTGATGGCCGGCGCGTACCTGGCGGCGAAGGACAGGGTCAGGCTGTCGAGCCCGGCTTTGCTGGCGCAATAGCCGATGTGCTTGCTGCTGCCCTTGCGGGTCACGTCATCGCTGATGTGCACGATGTCGGCGGGGCTTGAGCGTTGCAGCAGGTCGGCGCAATGCAGGTTGATCAGGTAAGGCGCCAGCATGTGCACACTGAACATGCGGGTGAATGCCGCGGCGTCGGTGTCCGGCGTTTCGGCCAGCCATTCGGAGGCGTTGTGGACAATCGCCCGCAAACAGTCGGTGTGGGTTTTCAGTTCGCTGATGAAGGCGAGGATCCCGGCCTCGCTGGCGAAGTCCGCGAACACCGCGGTGGCCCCCAGATCGCGCAGGGCTTGTACGCCGGGACGCTCGCTGCGGTAGCTGAAAATCACGCGCTGGCCATCTTCCAGCAGTCGCCGGGCGCAATGCAGGCCGACACGCTGGCCTGCGCCGGTAATGAGGATAGGGGCTGCGGAAGAAGTCATGAACGGCTCGCGTCGCGGTGAGAACAAAACTATACCAGCGACGGGAGCGCTCTACCTATTGTGGGGAATATCAGTGGTTTTGGGTGGAGGGGGCTGCGGGCAAGCGGCGTACGGGCGTGCTGTTCAGCCAATTGGCCAGCAAACGGGTCGACAGTGGAATGAAGAAATACACCATCAACGGCGTCAGGCACAGGGTGCTGACGAGCACGCGGGGCAGCAGCGCCATCTCACTCAGCAGCGACCCCAACGCAAAGTTGAACAGCAGGGAAACCGGAAAGAACGCCAACCAGATTGCCACGGCCTGTTTCCAGCGCGGCGGGCGTTGACCGACGGCACCGAACCAGCCCTCGATGCCGCTGACCCGATGTTCCGTCGGGTGGGCGAACAACTCGCTGCCGCGTCCGAGCCAGGCGCTGCGCGAAGCGGAATGCTCCCAGGCATGCAGGGTCTGCTCGTTGGCGAAGCGGAAGATAATCTGGAATTCGTCATCACCGGGCGGCGGTGCGAGTACGCCTGAGCCAAGGTAGCCAGGAAAGTCAGTGGCCAGTTGTTCGCCTTCGCGCAGCCAGGCGATCAGGTCTTGATAACGTCCATTGGCAACGCGGCGCGCAACCATCAGCGTGACGGGAGGGGTAGACATTGTGCATCTCCGTAAGACATTTGCGTCGCTCCGGATAGGAACTTCGCCAGGCGCAGCGCCGGGGTAGTGGGCTGCGGCTTGAAACAAGCAAGGATTATTCCTCATTCTGCCGGCTTCGTCTTTGAGCGGTTTTTTTCGATTATGAACTTGAATCGTTGTGGGGCAGAGTAGTTAAAATGGGATCCCATCTGCACATGGACGTACAATCCCAGATGCCTGTCCTTACTGACGTAGCTTCAGGTGTACCGCGGGCTGTCTCCCTTGAACAGGAACAGCTCTATCCGATTCGCGAGGTAGCGCGCCTGACAGGCGTCAATCCGGTCACGCTTCGAGCCTGGGAGCGACGTTATGGCCTGATTGTTCCAATGCGCACCGAAAGTGGGCATCGCCTGTATTCGCTGACCGATATCGAGCGGGTTCGCAGTATCCTCGGCTGGGTCGAGCGCGGTGTAGCCGTCAGCAAGATCGGCAGGATCCTGGCCAAAACCCAGCCGTTCCAGGCGTTGTCGCACATTATCCCCAACAACCTCGTGGAAGCCGATTATGCACAGTGGCAGCAGCAGGTTCTTGCTGCGGTCAACGGGTTTGATGACATTCGGCTGGAGCAGGTCTACGGGCAAATCTTTACCAGTTACGCCCTGCCGGTGGTGTTCCAGGACATTCTGATGCCCGTCTGGAAGCAACTTTTGCAACGCCAGGGTCAATTCGGCGGCACCAGCGAGTAGCTGTTCCTGGATGGTTTTCTGCGTTCCCGGGTGGTGCAGCGTCTGTTGTTGCGGCGCGACAAACAGCCGCGTCGAGTGGTCATCTGTGCGCCGGTTGGCCATTGCCGCGAGCTGGAACTGTTGGTCGCCGCCCTGTTCCTGAGTGCAGGGCAAATTGCCGTTCGCGTGCTGAACATTGGCCAGCCGTTCGATGAGCTGGCCGTGATGTGCGAAAGGGGCAAGCCCTTGGCGCTGGTGCTGTTCTCCAATCATGCTCCGGTTCCCGAGTTGCCGCGGCGCTTGAATCGCCTGGCCATGAGTCTGGAGTGCCGATTGTTGCTGGCCGGTGATGCTTCTGATCTGGCACAGGAGAGCCTGGCCGGGACTTCGGTCGGATGCCTGGGCAATGAAGGGGAGGTCATGAGCCAGCGTCTGAAGCAGTTCCTGGCGGGTAGTCTGGATACTTGAGGTTCAGAGATGCAGCGCGGGATGAGTCAACCGATGCTGTTGCAGGATGAACTGGCGCAGGCGCTCGGTTTCGTCCGTATCGCTCTGGCTCAGTTGATAGGCATAGAAGCCTTGTTCGTTTTCTTTCTCGAAAGTGCCACGCAAGGCAATCCGCTCATAGCCTGACGGGCTGAACCACAAGGCGAAATGCTTCGGCGGCTTGGTCTTGTTGCGAACCTCCAGCAAAACTCCTTTGCACGATACTTCGTGCACCCACAGGGTGCCGGTTTGACCCTTGGCGTTTTCCAGTGCTACCGGTTCGTCCAGTACCAGGCGCCAAGGCCGGACCATCGGTCCGTCTTCATRGATGCTCGGCACGCCGAGGCGCAGGTGCAGCGCATGGAACTCGTCTTCCACCAGGTGCAGGGGGAAGGTCATTTGCTGGTTTTCGAAGCTGGCTTGAATGGTGACCTGCTCATKGGCCGCCAGGCGGGTGAGCAGGTCACGAATTTGCGATCCCCCGTTGACGAGCAGGCTCGACGTCGCGTCCCGCACATTGAGTTGCGGGTTGTGTTGCATGCTCTGGATGAAATCCAGCTCATCCTGGGTCAGGAGTGCGTCGCGTTGCATGGCCAGCTCGAAAGAAATAGTTACAAAGTCAGCGGTGATTMTAGTTACTGACCATTAATTCTGGATTTCGTTTTTGCCGTTCGTCGCCTTGAGCGCCGTCAGTTCGGCCTGGAGTTCAGCCAACTGTGCTTCAAGCTGTGTCACGCGTTGTTGTGTCTTGACCTGCGCGGTGACATCTTTCTGCACGCCGACAAAGTAGGTTTGCCCGTCCGCTGGATTTTTCACCGTTGAAAGGGACAGCTCGTTCCAGAACGGTGTGCCGTCCTTGCGGTAGTTGCGCAGTATTTCCCGGCAGGATCCTTCACGGTTCAAGGCGTCGCGAATCAACGGCAGGGCTTCCTGGTCGCGGTCTCCCGACTGCAGGAAGCGGCAATCCTGATAGAGGATTTCTTCGCTGGAGTACCCCGTCAGCCGTTCGAACGCGGGGTTGACGTAAATGAGGATTTTGTCCTGATCGCCTTCCTTTTCGGCAATCACGATACCGTCGTTGGAGGTGTTGATCGCCATTTGCAGCAGTTGTGCATTAATCATCGGGGTATCCTTTCCTGATTGATTGTCGATTGCATTCTAAAAGAACAATCACGACCGTGCTGTTAATATCCGGGTCTTTTACTCGGATTCAGGATCAGATTGATGAAAGTCGCCATCATTTCCGGCTCGGTGTACGGCACGGCCGAAGAAGTTGCCCGCCACGCCGCCAGCCTGTTGAAAGCCGCCGGTTTCGAAACTTTTCACAACCCGCGTGCGACCCTCGCCGAAATCCAGGCGTATGGCCCCGAAGCCTTTCTGGTAGTGACATCGACCACCGGCATGGGCGAGCTGCCGGACAACCTGCAACCGCTGTATTCGACCATTCGCGACCAATTGCCAGCGGCCTGGCGCGGTTTGCCGGGTGCGGTGATCGGGTTGGGTGATGCGAGTTATGGCGATACTTTTTGTGGCGGCGGCGAGCAGATGCGCGAATTGTTCGGTGAACTGGGCATTCGCGAAGTACTGCCGATGCTACGCCTGGATGCAAGTGAAAGCGTGACCCCCGAGACGGATGCCGAGCCTTGGCTGGCGGACCTGATCAACGCACTGCGCACCTGATCGTTGCCCCGGCATCCATGCCAGTCAGGGTTCTGACAGTACGGTAAAAAAACTGCCTGTCCGACCCTCGCTGGCGCCGGTCGTTTGACATGGATCCAGGGTGGCCGGGCGACTGACTCGCAGGGCCACCAAGCTGGCTGCGAATGCAAGTACACGAACCTTAACGGGTGACTAGACTCGGTAAACATAGGAAACACTCCATCATAAAAACACCGAGGTTCCTTGCCGTGACTGTTGATCCCGTCCAATCACCTCACAGTGTCAAACACCAGGTCAGTGCTGCCGAGTGGCAGACCCGCGTCGACCTGGCGGCCTGTT
>NZ_JBGCUL010000818.1:0-2034 GCF_054177685.1 Pseudomonas sp. P5_A2_2 | reverse complement strand
GTGTGTATCGCTTCACCGGGGCCCACATCCACCTGACTGACGGCATCCAGTTCGTCGTGCTGGTGCTCGGTCTGTTCTCCATCAGCGAAATCCTTCTGCTGCTGGAAAAAACCCATCACGGCCAGGAAGCGGTGAAAGCCACGGGCCGCATGATGTTCAACTTCAAGGAAGCGGCGTCGGTGTTCACGGTGAACATCCGTTGCGGCGTACTGGGTTTCATCATGGGCGTATTGCCGGGTGCCGGCGCGACCCTGGCCAGTGCCGTGGCGTACATGACCGAGAAACGCATCGCCGGTGCTGGCGGCAAATTTGGCCAAGGTGACAAGCGCGGCCTCGCCGCCCCGGAAACCGCCATCGGTGGCGCAGCCTGTGGTGCGTTGGTGCCKATGCTGACCCTCGGTGTTCCAGGCTCCGGCACCACGGCGGTGATGATCGGCGCCCTGTCGCTGTACAACATCACCCCGGGCCCGTTGCTGTTCCAGGAACAACCCGACATCGTCTGGGGCCTGATCGCTTCGTTGTTCATCGCCAACGTGATGCTGGTGATCCTCAACATCCCGATGATCCGCGTGTTCACCCGCATCCTTGCCGTGCCGAACTGGGCACTGGTGCCGGTGATCGCCATCATCACCGGGATCRGCGTCTACGCGGTGCACGCCACCACGTTCGACCTGTTCCTGATGATCGGTATCGGCATCTTCGGCTACATCCTGCGCAAGCTGGACTTCCCGTTGTCGCCGCTGCTGCTGGGCTTCATCCTCGGCGGCCTGATGGAGCAAAACCTGCGTCGCGCCCTGTCGATTTCCAACGGCGCGCTGGAAATCCTCTGGTCGAGCCCGATCACCTTCGGTGTCTGGGTACTGACGGCGATCATGCTGTTGATGCCGATCATCCGCATCTGGCGCAAACGTTCGGCCACGCAGCGCGCTATCGCCGATGTCTGATCGGTCACCCTTCAGAAACTGGTGGGGAACCCCGCTGGTCGGCCTGCTTGGCGGCTACCTCGCCAGCCAGGTCGGCTGGCCTTTGCCGTGGATGGTCGGCTCGTTGCTGGCGATCATCCTGGTGCGCTGCCTGACACCCTGGCAATTGGCCGAAATCCCTGGCGGGCGCAAGTGSGGCCAGTGGATCGTCGGCATCGGTATCGGCCTGCACTTCACCCCGCCGGTGATGGAGCAGGTGCTGAGTCATTTCGGTCTGATCTTCTTCGGTGCGTTGGTCACCAGCCTGTCTGCCGTGGTCGGCGTGTGGCTGATGCGCCGCACCGGTGAAGATCGCGCCACGGCTTTCTTTTCCAGCATGCCCGGTGGTTCCGGGGAGATGGTCAACCTCGGCGCCCGCAACGGCGCGGTGCTCAGCCGTGTGGCGGCGGGGCAGAGTTTGCGGGTGTTGGTGGTCGTGCTGTGCGTACCGGCAGCCTTCAAGTATTTGTTGGGCGACGGAGCGCCGATTTCCCATGTTGGCAGCATCGATTGGCGCTGGCTGGCGGTGTTGTTTCCCGTTGGCGCGTTGGCCGCCTGGATCTGGGAACGCCTGCGTCAACCCAACCCCTGGCTGTTCGGGCCATTGCTGGTCAGTGCGGCAGTCAGCATCGGCTGGGACCTGCACATCGGTTTGCCCAACGGCGGTAGCCAGATCGGCCAATGGTTGATCGGCAGCGGTCTGGGCTGTCACTTCAACCGGCAGTTTTTCCGGCGTGCGCCATCGTTCATGGGCCGCACCTTGATTGGCACGGCGTTGACCATGCTGATCGCCACGGTGGCGGCATTGGGCTTGAGCGCGCTGACCCATCTGGACCTGCGCTCGCTGACGCTGGGCATGATGCCCGGCGGCATTGCCGAGATGAGCCTGACGGCAGAGACCCTGCAACTTTCGGTGCCGCTGGTGACGGCGATGCAGGTGATGCGCCTGTTGTTCGTGCTGTTTCTGGCGGAGCCGTTGTTCAAGTACTGGAACCGCGATCCAGAGTAAGACTGAGTCGACTTCATCGCGAGCAGGCTCACTCCTACAGGGGAATGCATTTTCCTGTAGGAG
>NZ_JBGCUL010000817.1:0-2034 GCF_054177685.1 Pseudomonas sp. P5_A2_2 | reverse complement strand
GTTCGACCTGGGACTGAATCTGCGGCAGACGCTTGCCGATCACGTCGAGCATGTCGTTGCGCTTGGCCAGCTGACGCTCAAGGCCGAGCATGGCCAKGGCATAACGCAGCGGTTCGCGCTGCAGGGCGCTTGGATCGCGTTCGAGGGCGCCGATCAGTGCGCGATAGCCTTCGCGCAGGTTGATGTCGTCACCGCCGTAGACTTCGAGTGTGTCCTTGGGGTCGCGAATCAGCAGGCTGCCGAGCATGCAGGTCAGTCCGGCTTCGTTGGTTTGGCCTGACTTGGCAATCCTGTCCACCAGCACGGCGGCGAGAAACACGCCGCCCAGTGCTGTCAGTTGCTCCTGAATCGGGTTCATAGGGCCTGGCCCTTGCTCGTCCACGGCTCCGCCACTTCAATCACGCCGCCGCCGAGGCAGATTTCACCATCGTAGAACACCACGGACTGGCCCGGAGTGACCGCGCGTTGCGGATCATCGAAGGTTGCGCGATAACCCGTGGCGGTTTTCTCCAGGGTGCACGGCTGGTCGCTCTGGCGATAACGAACCTTGGCGGTCAGCTTGCGTGGCTGGCTCAGGTCGATCGGGTTGACCCAGTAGATATCGGAAGCGAGCAGGGCACGAGAGAACAGCCACGGGTGATCGTTGCCCTGGCCAACGATCAGCTCGTTGTGTTCCAGGTCCTTGATCAGCACGTACCACGGCTCATCGCTGGCATCTTTCAGCCCGCCAATGCCCAGGCCCTGGCGCTGGCCGATGGTGTGGTACATCAGGCCGTGGTGACGGCCGATGACTTCACCTTCGGTGGTCTTGATCTCGCCCGGTTGCGCTGGCAGGTACTGCTTGAGGAAGTCGCTGAAGCGGCGCTCGCCGATAAAGCAGATCCCGGTGGAGTCCTTCTTCTTCGCGGTCGCCAGCTCGTATTTCTCGGCAATGGCGCGCACCTGCGGTTTTTCCAGCTCGCCGACCGGGAACAGGGTCTTGGCGATCTGTTCACCGCCGACGGCGTGCAGGAAGTAGCTCTGGTCCTTGTTCGGGTCCAGGCCCTTGAGCAGTTCGGTGCGGCCGTCGATGTCGCGGCGACGCACGTAGTGACCGGTGGCGATCAGGTCGGCACCCAGCATCATGGCGTAGTCGAGGAACGCCTTGAACTTGATTTCACGGTTGCACAGGATGTCCGGGTTCGGCGTGCGTCCGGCCTTGTATTCGGCCAGGAAATGCTCGAACACGTTGTCCCAGTACTCGGCGGCGAAATTGGCGGTGTGCAGCTTGATGCCAATCCTGTCGCACACGGCCTGGGCGTCCGCCAGGTCATCCATGGCGGTGCAGTATTCCGTTCCATCGTCCTCTTCCCAGTTCTTCATGAACAGGCCTTCCACCTCATAGCCCTGCTCGATCAGCAGGAGGGCGGAAACGGAGGAGTCCACGCCGCCGGACATGCCGACAATGACGCGCTTCTTTTGTGTGTCAGAAGGGGCTGGATCACGCATAGGGATTCAATGAGTGTCTTGAAAAAGGACGCGATTCTATCAGGCTCGGGGCCGCATGGCTAAAGAGAAGGACGGATCAGTTCGAGGTCGAAGCGAATGCCTGCCAGATAATCATCGATGCAACGGATGATCAGCTCGCTGCGCCAATTGTCGCGCTGCTCGATTAACTCCTCGCGGGTCAACCACTTGGCGCCGACGATGCCTTCATCCAGTTGATAATCCGCGTGGTGTTTCAGTGGTTTGGCGATGAAACAGACCCGCTGGTACGTTACGCCGTTGCTCGGGGCGGTGTAGAGGTAAATGCCCAGTACGCCGGTCGGTTCGACGTCCCAGCCGGTTTCCTCGAGGGTTTCGCGAATGGCGGCTTCGGTCAGGGTTTCGTTCGGGTCCAGGTGGCCGGCGGGTTGGTTGAGTACCGTGCGTCCGCTCTTGAGCTCTTCGACCATCAGGAAGCGRCCGTTGTCTTCGACGATGGTTGCTACGGTGATGTGGGGTTTCCAGTCCATGAGATGTCCTCAAATTCCAAAGTTCTCAAATTCCAAAGTT
>NZ_JBGCUL010000816.1:0-2034 GCF_054177685.1 Pseudomonas sp. P5_A2_2 | reverse complement strand
ATTGGGTACTGATACTTGTCGGCCAAGGCTCGCAGCGTTTTGAGCAAGTCGCGAAGGTTCTCCGGCGTATCGACGTTTTCCTCACGGTGAGCGCTGATGATGAAGAACTTGTCCTGCTCCAGGCCTTCTCGCGCCAGCACGTCGGAGGTGAGGATTTTCGGCATGTAGTAGTCGAGCACCTCCTCCATGTGCGATCCGGTCTTGATGATGGTTTCAGGGCGAATCCCTTCAGCGATCAGGTAACGCCGGGCATGCTCGGTCAGGACCATATTGATATCGCTGAGGTGATCGAGCACCTTGCGATTCAGCTCTTCAGGGACACGCTGATCAAAACAGCGGTTACCGGCTTCCATGTGGAACACCGGAATCTTGCGGCGCTTGGCGGCAATGACGGCCAGACAGGTATTGGTATCGCCGTAGAGCAGAAGCGCATCTGGCTTTTCCGCCTCAAATACTTCATCCGCCTTTGAAATCACTTCGGCGATGGTCTTGGCTGCGGTATCGCCGGCTGCACCCAGGAAGTAATCAGGTTTACGAATCTCGAGGTCATCGAAAAAAACCTGATTCAATTCGAAGTCGTAGTTCTGACCCGAGTGAACCAACACATGATTAACCTGCTTATCAAGCTCGGCAATGACGCGGCTCATCTTGATAAGTTCTGGTCGCGTACCAACCAGCGTCATGACCTTAAGCATCAAGTTGCTCCTGAATGTATTCCAGATTCAACAGAACTTTCTTCACGCCTTCTACATCGAGACGCTCTGTATTGTGGGAGGTGTAGTCGTCGAGATCGGATATCTCTTGTTCGCCCTCAACAAAAAACTTCTTGTAGTTGAGGTCGCGATTGTCCGACGGAATACGGTAGTAGCGCCCCATGTCTTCGGCTTTGGCCATTTCTTCACGGGAGATCAGCGACTCGTAGAGTTTTTCGCCGTGGCGGGTACCAATGACCTTGACGGCATTGTCACGAGCAAACAGTTCCTTGAGCGCTTGCGCCAGGTCCGCCACTGTCGAGGCAGGAGCTTTCTGGACGAAAATATCACCTTGCTCGGCATGTTCGAACGCGTGCAGAACCAGGTCGACAGAATCCTCGAGCGACATCAGGAAGCGTGTCATGTTCGGGTCAGTGACGGTCAGCGGCTCGCCACTCTGCAGCTGATTGATGAACAACGGGATCACCGAACCGCGCGATGCCATGACGTTACCGTAGCGGGTTGCGCAGATCACCGGGCCTGTCGCCGGAATCATCCGCGATTTGGCAACCATCAGCTTTTCAGCCATGGCTTTGGAAATACCCATGGCATTGATCGGGTAGACAGCCTTGTCGGTACTGAGTACAACAACGCGTTTCACACCCGAAGCAATGGCCGCATTCAATACGTTTTCGGTACCCATGACGTTGGTACGCACGGCTTCCATCGGGTAAAACTCGCAGGAAGGCACTTGCTTCAAGGCTGCGGCGTGGAAAATGTAATCCACCCCCACCATGGCCTGATCGAGGCTATCGCGATCACGTACGTCACCGATGTAGAACTTCACTTTGTCATTCGACAAAGCAATGCGCATATCTTCCTGCTTTTTCTCGTCGCGGCTGAATACGCGAATTTCTTTTACATCGGTATCCAGAAAACGCTTCAACACCGTATGGCCAAACGAGCCCGTGCCGCCCGTGATCATCAAAACCTTATTATCGAACATAACGACCTTCCCAAACCTGATTGAATTTATTGATCAACGCAACGCGCGCATCGATTTAACCAATTCCAACCACGACGGTGGAACGTAACCGGTTGCTGCCTGAAACTTCGAGGAGTTCAGTGAGCGATCTATAGATAATTGGCTATCCGCGATGATATCGATTTTCTTTTCGTAAACTTCCGCTACCAGCTTCAGAAGAGACAGCTTGTCAATCGGCGCCACCGAAACATGATACAGGCCGTGGAGTTGTGGATTCGGGATCACGTAGTCGCGAATGACACGCGCCAGCTCTACGGTAGGAAGCCCCGAAAAAATGGCTTTCTCATAACCCTTGAC
>NZ_JBGCUL010000815.1:0-2037 GCF_054177685.1 Pseudomonas sp. P5_A2_2 | reverse complement strand
CCAGTACAGCCAGCCGATGGTGAAGCCGGCGCTGCGTCCCATCGCCCGCTCGGCGTAGGTCGAAAACGATCCTGTATCGGGCGACGCTACGGCCATCTCTCCCAGCATGCGCATCACCAGCACGACCAGGGTGCCGGAAAAAATGTACGCCAGGATGGCGGCCGGCCCCGCCGAGGCGATGGCGTGTCCTGAACCGATGAACAGGCCTGCGCCAATGGCACCGGCAATGGACAGCATGGTGACGTGACGCTGCTTGAGGCCTGGGGCCAAGGTTGAGCTGCTGGACATGAGACTTACCCTTTTTTTGTTCTACTTGGGGAGGGTGAAGCATTACCGCGGGATATTTGTTTCGGCACGTCCGGGTGCTCTTCAGGTGTCCAATTCAAAGGCCTCGCGCACCGCGGCGCTGATGCCCGAGATACAAACGTCGAGAATCAGCTCGCCTTTCTCGCGACTGGAACCTTTAGGCGATGACAGGGTTCCGCAGGCCGGCGTGCGCTCCGCGATGATGGGAAACACGTCGTAAGGTGGGAAGGTCGCGGGAGGATGATCGACCGCACGACTCAGATCGACCTTGTCGGGGTGCAGGGCCAGCATCAAAGAGGTTTCGAAAATACCGCCATGCTCGATATCCCAGCCGAGGAATCCCTCGGGATATAGCTTTTCGATGACCGCAGGATCGTTGACGAAGTCCCAATAGGACAGCACGACGACCTTGAAGTCACTGATGCCACCGTAGCGAAGCTCCCGAAGGGCAAGGTCTATGCCCTCGACAATGAACATCGAGTTTTCAAAGTGCCCGTTCATCATCACCAGTTTGCGTGCGCCATGGCGTGCAAGTTCTCTGATGATGTCCTGCACGGTATGGGTCAGCGTGGCGCCATCGAGGCTGGTTGTTCCCGGGAAGTGGTTGCCGCCGCCTGATTTCTGCTGAGACTTGTAGCCATAGGCGAGGGCAGGCAAGACCAGGCCGCTGACGTTCTGCGCTACCGCCTTGCATATCGCGGTAGGCAGCAGTACATCGACTTCCATGCACATGTGATGTCCATGCTGTTCCAGTGCACCCACGGGCAGAAAGATCGGGCTGCCGGCAGCGACCTTCTCTGCATACGCAGGCCAGGTGAGTTCTCCAATAACGACACTGTTGTTCATCTACACACCCTCTGAAAGTGTTTGACCGTTGGTAATTTTCAACCGGTGGTTGGGGGCGTTTGCCTATCGTCTGACCGACCTTGCGGATTGCAGGAGTCGAAGGTGGCGCGTGAATCAATTCGATCAGAGGGGGAGGGTGCAGAATTGTCTGAATCCGACCCGTAAATGACAAAACACCCTCTGATTTGTCATTTCTGTCCGGTTATCGGATTGGGGCTCGTCGCTTTTGCGTGAAAAGGGGCATGAGTCGGATCTGACAAAGTCCAGGTCGAGCGCGCACAAAAACGGGTGATGGCGACCTGCTGCAATGCATCCAGCCAGCGAATGATGCTGTGGTTGGCAGCGATAGCAGGCAGCAGGCAAGAGCAAAAGGATGAGACGGACAGGAGCAGTTTTCATCAGAGCCACTTTCCATCACCAGGCGAGACAATAATGAAAAATCGCATCGACCTTTCACGCCGTACATTCCTCAAGACCTCCAGCATCCTGGCAGGCACCGCAGCGCTTTCTGGTTTGCTGCCCTTGAGAAGCTTCGCCGCAGCGGAAAAAGAACTGGTCATACTCGCATGGGCCGGACACGCAGAGCCGGACATCGTCGCTGAGTTCGAGCGCAAATATGGGGTCAAGGTCCGGGCCAAGTACTACACCGGCGGCGACAACATGCTGGGGTTGATCTCTCAGTCCCCGCCCGGCACTTTCGACCTGATCCTGTCCGACGCCGAATATGTCCAGCAACTCAATGCCGCCGAGTACATCGAGCAACTTGACCCCGCTGACTACCCCTTCGATGACTTCTACCCAGAGTTCCAGCATTTTCCCGGCCACTGGCAGGGGGACAAGCTCTACTCGGTCCTGATTCGCTTTGGCTTCCTCGGTATCGCCTAC
>NZ_JBGCUL010000814.1:0-2047 GCF_054177685.1 Pseudomonas sp. P5_A2_2 | reverse complement strand
CCGTAGGCGACGCGCAACCGGCGAGGGTGGCGAGGCCGAGTGCAAGCATGAAAGTGGCGAGGGTCCGTTGAGTCATGAGTGTGTTTCTCCGAATAAGAAATCTTTGGTTACTGAATTTGAGACGTGCACCGTTCGCGCAAGTTCCTGATTAATCTCAGTCTGACACAGTGTTATGACCGCTTAACAGTTCCGGCGTGTTGAGGTTGGCCAGCCGAGGGTCCTTGTCGGGACATTGCAGTGCGGTCGCACCGAGCTTGCGCATCAACCGGCCAGGGCTGCGCTCACCTTCGTTCCAGGCGTTTTCAAATGCTGCCCTGTGTAGCACAGGAATCACACACAACAACGGTTCCCAGTGGTCGTCATGCCGCACCATCAGCGGCTTGTCCGGATGCAGGTTGGCGGCCTCGCGCATACTGCCGATCAGCGCCGCATCAATGCCGGGAACGTCACAGGGCAAGACCAACAGATGGGTATGGCGAGCCGCTTTCAGGCCTGCGCGAATACCGGCCAATGGCCCGGGGAAGTCACCTTCATCATCGTGGACCAACTGGTCGGCGTAGGGCTCGTACTTCTCAAGGTTGCGATTGCAGGAGATGATCAGGTCATCGGTCAGTGGACGGGTCTTGCGGTGCAAGTGTGCAATCAGCGGTTCGCCGTGCCAGTCCAGCAATCCTTTATCCCGACCGCCCATACGTTGGCCGCGCCCGCCCGCCAGGAGCAGAATGGAGCAGGGTGGCAATTGTGAATTCGAGGTCATGGCAGGTCTCCATGGGAGCGGCGAAAAAACGGAGCGCTGTGATATAACACCGGGCTGTTTCTCCTACAACTGGACGAGCCGATGAAAGCCAAGGCTGATGTACCTTTCGCACCGCTGAATATTGCAGTGCTGACTGTCAGCGATACCCGCACACTGGAAACCGACACCTCAGGTCAGGTCTTTGTCGACCGCCTGACCGCTGCGGGTCATAACCTGGCAGCCCGGGTGATGCTCAAAGATGACCTCTACAAAATTCGCGCGCAAGTCGCCAACTGGATTGCCGATGATGTCGTGCAGGTTGTGCTGATCACCGGCGGAACCGGTTTTACCGGGCGTGATAGCACGCCGGAAGCCGTCAGTTGCCTGCTGGACAAACAGGTTGATGGATTTGGTGAGCTGTTTCGCCAGATCTCGGTTGCCGATATCGGCACCTCGACCGTTCAGTCCCGGACGCTGGCCGGTCTGGCCAATGGCACGCTGGTTTGCTGCTTGCCGGGCTCGACCAATGCCGTGCGCACCGGTTGGGACGGCATACTGGCCGAGCAGCTGGATTCGCGGCATCGCCCGTGCAATTTCGTGCCTCACTTGAAACAGGCAGCGCCTTGTGAATCCCGTGGGTAAGCCTGGCAAGACTGGCAGCCTGATGCCCGTCGAGCAGGCGTTGGCGCGCTTGCTGGAAATGGCCGAGGCCTCAAGGATTGTCGAGCGCGAACGCTTGCCGTTGGCGCAGGTACAGGGGCGTGTACTGGCTGAAGACCTGGTGTCGACCCTTGACCTGCCACCCTGGCCCAACAGTGCCATGGATGGTTATGCCTTGCGCATGGCCGACTGGACGGGAGAGCCGTTGGTGGTCAGTCAGAAGGTGTTTGCCGGCCAGGCCCCCGATCCGTTGCAGCCAGGAACCTGTGCGCGCATTTTCACCGGGGCGCCTGTTCCCGCCGGTGCCGATTGCGTCGAGATGCAGGAAAATGCCGAGGTTCAGGCGGATGAGCGAGTACGTTTCACCGAAGCCTTGACCCGAGGCCAGAACATCCGTCCCCAAGGCCAGGAGACGACCGTCGGCGAGTTGATTCTGCCGGCAGGTACGCGGTTGGGGCCGATCGAGCAAGGATTGGCTGCCTCGTTGGGGTGCGCTGAGCTGGAGGTGGTTCGCAAGGTGCGTGTAGCGGTGCTGTCCACCGGCGACGAATTGATTGAGCCTGGGCAGACGCTGGGGCCGGGACAGATCTACAACAGCAACCGGGTGTTGTTGTGCAGCTGGTTGCAGCGTTTGGGATCAGCGTTTGGGAT
>NZ_JBGCUL010000813.1:0-2048 GCF_054177685.1 Pseudomonas sp. P5_A2_2 | reverse complement strand
GTACCAGGTTGCGCAGTTTTACCTGGTAATCCCCTTCCTCCGTCCCTGGACGAAACTTGATTTCTTTAACCTGAATCTGCTTCTGGTTTTTCTTGGCCGCAGCAATCTGCTTCTTCTTTTCGAAGATCGATTTGCCGTAGTCCATCAGTTTGCAAACAGGTGGTACTGCATCGGCGGAAATCTCCACCAGATCCAGCTTGGCCTCTTCAGCCTTAAGAAGCGCGTCTTCAATTGACACAATCCCAAGCTGTTCACCTTCAGCTCCAATTAACCGAACCTCGCGTGCCGAGATATTCTCGTTGATCGGGGCTTTCGGTGCAGCTCGTTTATCTTGTCTCATTTCACGCTTAATAATAATTACTCCGAATCTGGGCGACCACGCCGGGAAACCGCTTGCGCGAGAAACTCAGCGAACTGGGCGACGGGCATCGAGCCCAGGTCAGCACCTTCACGAGTACGCACAGCGACAGTCTGCATCTCGACTTCCCGATCTCCGATAACCAAGAGAAAAGGAACCTTGAGCAAAGTATGCTCGCGGATTTTAAAGCCGATCTTTTCATTTCTCAAGTCAGACTTGGCACGAAATCCGCTTTCGTTGAGGGTTTTTTCAACTTCAGCGGCAAAATCAGCCTGTTTATCAGTGATATTCATCACCACTGCCTGGGTCGGAGCCAGCCACGCGGGGAATGYGCCCTCGTAGTGCTCGATCAGAATTCCGACGAAACGTTCGAAGGACCCCAGGATCGCCCGGTGCAACATGACCGGGTGCTTGCGGCTGTTGTCTTCGGAGACGTATTCGGCTCCCAGACGGACAGGCAGGTTAAAATCGAGCTGCAGGGTACCACATTGCCAGACGCGACCGAGGCAATCTTTCAGCGAGAACTCGATCTTCGGACCGTAGAACGCACCCTCGCCCGGCTGCAGATCGTACGGCAGGCCCGCGCTATCAAGGGCTGCGGCCAGTGCAGCTTCGGCGCGATCCCAAAGCTCGTCGGAACCGACGCGTTTTTCCGGACGAGTGGACAGCTTCATCTCGACATCGGTGAAGCCGAAGTCGGCGTAGACATCCATGGTCAGCTTGATGAAGGCAGCGGATTCAGCCTGCATCTGTTCTTCGGTGCAGAAAATGTGCGCGTCGTCCTGGGTGAATCCACGCACGCGCATGATGCCGTGCAAGGCACCCGATGGCTCGTTACGGTGGCAGGCACCGAATTCGGCCAGGCGCATCGGCAACTCGCGATAGCTCTTCAGGCCCTGGTTGAACACCTGCACGTGGCACGGGCAGTTCATCGGCTTGATCGCGTAGTCGCGGCTTTCCGACTGGGTGGTGAACATGTTGTCGGCGTAGTTGGCCCAGTGCCCGGACTTTTCCCACAGGCTGCGGTCAACGACCTGGGGGGTCTTGATTTCCAGGTAACCGTTGTCGCGCTGCACCTTGCGCATGTACTGCTCGAGCACCTGGTACAAAGTCCAGCCATTGGGGTGCCAGAACACCATGCCCGGCGCTTCTTCCTGGGTGTGGAACAGGCCCAGGCGCTTGCCGATCTTGCGGTGGTCGCGCTTCTCGGCTTCTTCGATGCGCTGGATGTAGGCGGCCAGTTGCTTCTTGTCGGCCCATGCGGTGCCGTAGACGCGCTGCAATTGCTCGTTCTTGGCATCGCCACGCCAGTAGGCGCCGGACAGCTTGGTCAGCTTGAAGGATTTCAGGAAGCGGGTGTTCGGCACGTGCGGACCGCGGCACATGTCGACGTATTCTTCGTGATAGTACAGGCCCATGGCCTGCTCGTTCGGCATGTCTTCGACCAGGCGCAACTTGTAGTCTTCGCCACGGGCCTTGAACACTTCGATCACTTCGGCGCGCGGAGTGACTTTCTTGATCACGTCGTAATCTTTCTCGATCAGCTGCTGCATGCGCTGTTCGATGGCCGCCAGGTCGTCCGGGGTGAAAGGACGCTCGAAGGCGATGTCGTAATAGAAACCTTCGTCGATGACCGGACCGATGACCATCCTGGCGGTCGGGTACAACTGCTTGACCGCGTGGCCAACCA
>NZ_JBGCUL010000812.1:0-2051 GCF_054177685.1 Pseudomonas sp. P5_A2_2 | reverse complement strand
GGGCACCATCGGCAAGGCGCTGGGCGGCAAGTTGTTCCCGAAGCCCGAGCAGGCCGACTTGCGACAAAAGATGGCCGAACGCTGGGCAAAAAACGATAAACATGCTTATCTCGCCAGCTTCAATGCCATTGTCGGCTGGGGGGTTCAGGAACGACTTTCGAAGGTCACCTGTCCAACCCTCATCGTCAGTGCCGACCGTGACTACACACCGGTGGCACTGAAGGAAAACTACGTCAAACTGCTGCCCGACGCGCGGCTGGTGGTGATCGCCGATTCTCGCCACGCCACGCCGCTGGACCAGCCGGAACACTTCAACCAGACACTGCTGGAATTTCTGACCGCAGTCGACACCACCACTCAGGATCACTGACCCATGCTGAAAAAAATCGCCCTCGCCGCAGGCTCCGTCCTGTTTGCCGCCAACCTGATGGCCGCGACACCGGAAAAGGCCCCCCATGTGCTGCTGGACACCACCAACGGCCAGATCGAAATCGAACTGGACCCGGTCAAGGCCCCGATCAGTACCAGGAACTTCCTTGAGTACGTCGACAGTGGCTTCTACAACAACACGATTTTCCACCGGGTGATCCCGGGTTTCATGGTCCAGGGTGGCGGCTTCACCCAGGCCATGCAGCAAAAAGACACCAAGGCGCCAATCAAGAACGAGCATAAGAACGGCCTGGTCAACGTACGTGGCACCTTGTCCATGGCCCGTACTTCGGTGCCTGACTCGGCCACCAGCCAGTTCTTCATCAACGTCAAGGACAACGACTTCCTTGACCAGGGCGACGGCTACGCGGTGTTCGGCAAAGTGGTCAAAGGCATGGACGTGGTCGATATCATCGTCAATTCGCCAACCACCGTTCGTGGCGGCATGAAGGACGTACCGGCCGATCCGGTCTTCATCAAGTCGGCCAAGCGCATCGACTGAGACTAAGCTGGACAAGGATGTCCGAGCCGTTGCCGGCTTTGCCGGCAACGCTCAAACCGTTTAAAGGAGAGCCCGTTCGCGGGTGAGAAACTGATGCTTTATCGCCGCTTTGAAAAACTGATCGATGTCTTCCGTGACGCACCGACGGCATCTCCGCCGGACCGTGTATTCCCTTTTTATACCTATTACCTCAAGCAGGTCTGGCCGAGCTTCGCCGCCCTGCTGATCGTCGGCCTGATTGGTGCCTTGATCGAAGTGGCGTTGTTCAGCTACCTGAGTCGCATCATCGACCTGGCCCAAGGCACGCCGAACGTCAGTCTGTTCCAGGATCATGCCCTCGAACTGACCTGGATGGTGGTGGTTGCGCTGGTGCTGCGCCCCATTTTCGTGGGCCTGCATGACCTGCTCGTGCACCAGACCCTGAGTCCCAGCATGACCAGCATGATCCGCTGGCAGAACCACAGCTACGTGCTCAAGCAGAGCCTGAATTTCTTCCAGAACGACTTCGCCGGGCGCATCGCCCAACGCATCATGCAAACCGGCAACTCACTGCGCGATTCCGCCGTGCAAGCGGTGGATGCGTTGTGGCATGTGTTGATCTACGCCATCAGTTCCCTGGTGCTGTTCGCCGAAGCCGACTGGCGCCTGATAATCCCGCTGCTGACCTGGATCTTCGCCTTCATCGGCGCCCTCTGTTACTTCGTGCCAAGGGTGAAGGATCGCTCGGTGGTGGCCTCCGATGCGCGCTCCAAACTCATGGGGCGGATTGTCGACGGCTACACCAATATCACCACCTTGAAGCTGTTCGCCCACACCAACTTCGAACAGCAATACGCCCGCGAAGCCATCAAGGAACAGACCGAGAAGGCGCAACTGGCCGGCCGCGTGGTCACCAGCATGGACGTGGTCATCACCAGCATGAACGGCTTGCTGATCGTCTGCACCACCGGCCTGGCCCTGTGGTTGTGGACGCAGTCGCTGATCAGCGTGGGGGCGATTGCCCTGGCCACCGGCCTGGTGATCCGCATCGTCAACATGTCCGGCTGGATCATGTGGGTGGTTACCGGCATTTTCGAAAACATCGGCATGGTGCAGGACGGTCTGCAGACCATTTCGCAGC
>NZ_JBGCUL010000811.1:0-2054 GCF_054177685.1 Pseudomonas sp. P5_A2_2 | reverse complement strand
GAGCCAAAGGGCATCAATTACCGCATGAGCCCGGAGAACTTCCCGGCCATCAGCGCAGCCGGCATCGACTGCTGCGTGCTGGCCAACAACCATGTGCTGGACTGGGGGGCAGCCGGCCTGGCCGATACGCTGGAGACCCTGGCGAGCAATGGTATATGCAGCGCCGGCGCCGGGCACAACCTGCAATCTGCCGAAGCGCCTGCCGTGTTGCTGCTGCCTGGCGGGCGGCGCTTGCTGGTGTTTGGCCTCGGCGCACCCGACAGCGGCATTGCGTCGGACTGGGCCGCCACGGATAAGGGCGCGGGCGTCGCGCGGCTGGAGGATCTGTCGATGCAAAGCCTGCACCATGTGGCCAAACGGATTCTCGAGGGCAAAAAACCGCGGGATCTGGTGGTCGCCTCCATTCATTGGGGCGGCAACTGGGGGTTCGATATCCCGCGCGAGCAAGTCCGGTTCGCTCATGCCTTGATCGACGAGGCCGGAGTTGACGTGGTGCACGGGCATTCCTCGCACCACGTCAAAGGCATCGAGGTGTACCGCGAACACCTGATTCTCTATGGCTGCGGTGATCTTCTGAACGATTACGAAGGCATCGAGGGTTACACAGCCTTTCGCGGCGACCTGGGGCTTCTATACTTTGCCTCGCTGGACCCGGGCGGGCACCTGCAGTCGCTGGACTTGATACCCACCCGCTTGCGGCGCTTTCGCCTCTGTCGCGCCGAAGGGGATGACCGTCAATGGCTGCACGACACCCTTTCTCGCGAGTGTGCACGCTTGGGCAGCAGCATCCAGCCGGGCGCGAAAAATGCCTTTGAGTTGCGTTGGTGAGCACCTTCATCTGGGCGAGCGTCAGGTTTTGCGTCACGGAAAGGCGTGGAAACAACTCGAAGTGTTGAAACACCATGCCAACCCGGTTGCATAGCTTGGGCAGGTTGGTTTTCGGGTCCGGGAGGCTGATACCGTCGACAACAATTTCGACTTTCTGGAAAGGCTCCAGTGCATTTACCGTTTTGATCAGCGTTGATTTGCCATAGCCGGAAGGGCCGCACACCACGACGACTTCACTCTTTTGTATTGCGATAGAGCAGTCGCTCAGTACTTGAAAGTTACCGAACCCTTGGAAACCAAGAAGCTGTAAAACAGACGTGTTCCAGATCGCTGCCGATGCTTTCATCGCCTGGCCACATCCGAAAAGTAAAACTTGTCCAGGGTMTGCCGCGACTCGGTGTACTCGAACTGCCGGCCGTCCTGCAAAAAGGTCTGGTTGCTGACCACGATCACATGGCTCTGCCCCTCAAGATCAAGGTGCTGCTGGTCGTCCTTGCTTCGCGGTACGGCTTCGATAGTGCGCTGGGCATAGCTGATTTGCAGTTGCAGCGTCTGTTCGATGAAGGCATAGATCGAATGCTCGGCAATCTCGCAATTGAGCCCCGGAATGAGATCGGCGACGAAGTGGTTGATGTCGAGGATGACCCGTTTGCCATCGATTCGACGCACGCGTTTGATCCGCGTGATCAGGCTACCTTCTTCGGCATTCAGGTGTTCACGCAAGGCACCTTGCAGGGGAAACTGTTCGAACGCCACCACCTCGGTGCTGACGTCATTGCCCAGCCTTGGGTGGGTTTCCTGGAAACTGACGATGCCGCCGAGCTGGAATTCGATCGGATTAGGCGACAGCACGAAGGTGCCTTTACCGTGAATTTTTTGCGCGAAGCCGCGTTCCTGAAGCAGTTCTATGGCTTGGCGCACAGTACCGCGACTGGCCCGGTAACTCTCCATCAATTCGGTTTCGGAAGGCAGTCGGGCGCCGCGCTCCAGTCGTTCGGTGGTGATGCTGGCAAGCAGATCGCTGTAGATCTGGTTGTATTTACTCATGGGGATGGCTCTATGCCGCGCTGTACTCAAGGTTTCGAACCTTAAGGGCAGGGTAGGGGTTTGTCTATGCGGCTTTGGGATTCTTTGACTTCGAAGGTAGGAAATATCGCCGCCTGCCGGGTTCAGGATAAACAAAATCAAACTCGTCTGTACGAGTTGTTGCAATAACTCGTACAGAC
>NZ_JBGCUL010000810.1:0-2054 GCF_054177685.1 Pseudomonas sp. P5_A2_2 | reverse complement strand
CATCAATGTTGCCTGACACTCAGCCATCGCGAGCAGGCTCGCTCCTACAATTGGATCTTCATTGACGGACCAAACGATGGTTCGGCAGTTGCACCTCTTCAGTGCTGCGATACGGGTTGATATCCAGCCCGCCCCGCCGCACATAACGCGCATACACCGTCAGTTTCTCCGGTTTGAGCAACCGCTGCAGGTCGAGGAAGATCCGCTCTACACACTGCTCATGGAAGTCCGAATGCTGGCGGAAGCTGACGATGTATTCGAGCAGGCTCGCGTGATCCAGCGCCGCGCCACGGTACTCCACCGCCACGCTGCCCCAGTCCGGCTGGCTGGTGACCGGGCAGTTGGACTTGAGCAAATGGCTGTGCACGCTCTCCTCGACAATGCGCGAATCATCGCAGCGCAGCAGTTCCGGCCGCGGATGCTCGTAGTTGCTGACGCTGATATCCAGCTCGTCGATGCACACGCCCGGCAAGGCCACGACGCCTTCGCTCTCGACGTCCTTGAGACTGCGAATGCGCACGCCCACCGGCTTGCCGGCAGCCGCCGACAAATCCTTGACCAACGTCGCCTCAAGGCTCGCGGTATCGGCAAACGGCGTCTGGTTCAGGGAGTTGAGGTACAGCTTGAACGACTTCGATTCGATGATGTTCGGCGAATCCGCCGGAATGCTGAATTCGCCGATCGCCACCACCGGCTTGCCCGACGGCAGCAGCCAGGACAATTCGAAGCAGTTCCAGAAGTCCACGCCTTTATACGGCAGGGTTTGCGCCGTCAGGCCCAGTTCCGCCCACTTCGCGGTGCGCGGGATCGGGAACAGCAAGGACGGCGTGTRGGTGGCGATGTATTCGCTGGACTTGCCCAGCGGCGAATGTTCGGCTGCGGGATGCATGGCGGAAACCTGACTGAAGAATCAGCGGATTCTATCAGCCTTTGCTCCCGCCTTTGAGTGCTTACTGACTGACAGTCACTTTGCCGACCATGCCGGCCTGGTAATGACCGGGGATGTTGCAGGCAAACTCAAGGCTGGTGGCCTTGCTGAAGGTCCAGGTCAGCTCGGCGGTCTTGCCCGGCTCCACCAGTACGCTGTTCGGGTCGTCATGCTGCATGCCTTGGTCCATTTTGCTGTGATCCATGCCAGCCATGTTGCCGTGATCCATTGCCTTCATGCCGGTCGGTGTCAGCATGCCGCTCTGTTGCATCTGTAACATTTCCTGCTGGTGTCTGGCGTGCATCGCCGCATCCCCGAGGTTGAACTCATGCAACAACTGGCCTTTATTGACCAGCACGAAGCGCACGGTTTCCCCGGCCTTGATGTCGATGGCCTTTGGCGTGAAGGACATGTCGCCCATGACCACCTCGACGCTGCGGGTCGCCTTGGCCGCCGGGGCCGGTTGACCGAAATCGTAGGAATGCCCGGCGTCCGCCCACACCGGTGAGCTCAGCGCCAACAAACACAGGATTTGCGCCACGGATTTGCGTAAAAACATCGTCATACTCCAACAAGATAAGGCTCAGCATGGGGAAAACTCTAAACTGCTGCCACTGCCCGCAACCTGACAGCCAGATTACAACTTTGTCAGGTTGCCCTGCATGAACGCCGTCCACGGTMTAAAGCGTTCGTTCCATCTGCCAAGAGCCACCCATGAAACTGCTGATCGTCGAAGACCAACCGAAAACCGGCCATTACCTGCGCCAGGGCCTGGCCGAGGCCGGGTTCAACACGGAACTGGTGGCCGACGGCAACACCGGCCAGCAATTGGCCCTCAGCGGCGAATATGCCCTGCTGATTCTCGATGTGATGCTGCCGGGTCGTGACGGCTGGCAGATTCTGCAAGCGGTGCGCAGCGCTGGCCTGGACACACCGGTACTTTTTCTGACAGCGCGTGATGCCGTGGAGGACAGGGTTCACGGCCTCGAACTGGGCGCCGATGACTATCTGGTCAAGCCGTTTGCCTTCTCCGAGCTGTTGGCGCGAGTGCGCAGCCTGTTGCGTCGCGGCAGCGCCACAACCCAGGAAACCAGCCTGCAACTGGCCGATTTGCGCCTGGACCTGA
>NZ_JBGCUL010000809.1:0-2055 GCF_054177685.1 Pseudomonas sp. P5_A2_2 | reverse complement strand
GTCTTCCTCTCCCCCTTTGCCCTTCATTTCTTTCAGGAGCTCAAAACCCTGACGGGAGACTCCCAATGGTGCTTTCCGAACAAGCAGGATGACGGGCATGTGGACGTAAAGGTGGTGAGTAAACAGGTCGGCGATCGCCAGGTCCGGTTCAAAAATCGCAAGGCCCTTTCAAGACGGCGTCACGACGACACCCTAGTTCTTGCCGACGGCCAGAACGGCGACTGGACGCCACACGACCTGCGCCGCACGGGCGCGACCATGATGCAGGCTTTGGGGGTCAGCCTGGACGTCATCGACCGCTGCCAAAACCATGTGCTGGCCGGCTCGCGGGTGAGACGCCACTACCTCCATCACGACTATGCCGAAGAGAAGAAGCACGCTTGGGACCTGTTAGGCGATCAACTCAGTGCTGTGCTGTCTTCGACCTACGAGCATCCTCCGGCTGAGTCGATGATGTCTTTTCTAGCCTACGCTGCTCCTGGAGCTCTTCCGCCTTCATAGGTCAGATTCATAGTCGTGTAAACATCGCTGAGCGCTTGCCTGGGGTCGTTTTCGGCCCGTCGTGCCCGGCAAAAATCGGCCCAGAGTGTGTAAAAAAGCCTCCAAAAACCCTTTCTAGTTTGCGAAACGAGAGCACCGTCTTCCGGCTTCGAAATAGAAAACCTAATCTGACGTTTTACACACTCTGGGCCAAAAGCAGGCACTCATTGTCCAGTCACACGCGCAGCCAAATCCTCGACGATCTGGTTCAAGTCGCTATGCGAGGGTTTTCCAGCCCAGTTGCTCACGAGCCTCTTGCAGGTCGCCCTGCATATCGTGATTCCACAGCCAGTCAAAACGCTCCGCAAGGGTTTTGCTCAGCAGTGGCTCGTTATCGTCTACAGCTGGATCACGCAGTTCGTAAAGCTCGCCGGCTTCCCAAGACGTGCGTTGAACACGACATGCACGTGGGCGACGGATAGCGTCATAGACCTCGAGCACCGCTTGCGGCCGGCTCGCCAAAACCTGCGGATCCGCCAGCAGTCTTGCCAATAGCCAGGCATCTTCCAACCCCTGTCCTGCGCCAGCGCCTTGGTGTGGCAACATGGCGTGGGCCGCGTCTCCAATCAGCCCTACCCGGTCGTGCACATAGCCCGGCAGCTCTTCGAGTTCATGTAAAGCCCAAAGGGTCGGCGAAGGAATGCACTCGAGCAGAACCCGTGCGGCATCGCCCCAGTCGGCGAACGCGGCAAGCATTTCTTCCTGGCTCGCATTACGAACCCATGGAGAATCGCTTGGCCAAGTTGGATCAGGTCGACTGCGATCGGAAATGAAGGCCACTACGTTGATCAGTCGCCCTTGCTTAACAGGGAAGGTGAGAATGTGAGCGTCGAGCCCAAGATACATTTGCGGGACGTCGACCAAGTGTTCATCGACACCACGAGCACGGTAAGCGGCTCGCAACTGTTGGCTGTCGATCATCCCGCGGTAGGCGCAGGTGCCGCTGAAGCGTGGTGTCGCAAGGGGCTGGCCGAGGCCTTGTAGTACATGATCACGAATCGTGGACTTGATACCGTCAGCAGCGATCAGCAGGTCACAGCGGTGCTCGCTGCCATCGGTGAACAGCACGCGGGCCTGTTCGGCATCCTGCTCCACCCTAACTGCACGTTTGCCGAATTGGGCGATCCCTTCTGGCAACTGACTGGCCAGAGCGTCGAGAAAATCCGCACGGTGAACCGACGACTGCCCTACCCCTTCAGCCAGGCTCGCGCCCAGGTAACCCGCATCCTCACCACGGCGCCATTCGAACCAAATATCCTGCCAGGGATCAAGCGTGCGGTCGGCGATCTTCCGATAAGGTTCGGCAATGCCCAGACCGGCGATGGCACGAACGGCGTTGGCACCGAAGGAGACACCAGCACCCACTTCGCCAAAGGCTGACGCCGCTTCAAACAACTGAACGCTGAGATGGGAGTGACGGCACAGATCCAGGGCTAACGCCACGCCGGCAATACCGCCGCCGACAATACCGATGCGCAAGGTAGTTTGAGAAGTATGCATAGCAAGGTACCCATG
>NZ_JBGCUL010000024.1:0-22499 GCF_054177685.1 Pseudomonas sp. P5_A2_2 | reverse complement strand
GTGCAATTTCACGCCTGACGACCAAACCAGTACTGCCCACGCAAAAAACCCTTCCTGCGCGTCAGTACAGGAAGGGTTTTTTCGTTGCGGCTGATCAGTCTTTAGCCTGGCTCAACTTGGTGAACAGCTCGGTCGGCACTTTCTTGCCGTTGGAGATGAACTGGTTGGTGCGGAACTTGTACACCTCACCTTCGGACAGGAAACCGTCACCGTTGGTGTCCATCGCCTTGAATTCCTCAGTGCCCTTGGGCGCTACCGCCAGCAGCTCCTTGAGCGACACGCGGCCGTCATGATCGGCATCGGTGCGCGCGAAAGACGCATCGCCGCACTTGCCTTCACCGCACTTGCCCTCGGCCTGGGTCTTTTGCGCGCTGGCTTCGGCACCGCACTTGCCTTCGCTGGTCYTTTCCGCGGAAGCCAATTGATAGCCCTGAGGCAAGGCTTCAGCGGAAAACGCCGAGGACGCGAAGTTGATACCGCCGACCAGTGCAACAGCGATCAGGCCAATACGGGTTTTGTTCGACTGGATACGAGACATGTTGATACTCCGGATCAATGGCGCGGCTGGACCTCTATTGGTCGTACCGCAAGGGTTGATAAACCTGGTTGCGAGGTGCGTTGTGCATCTCGCTTTGGCAGGTCTATTTGGCCCCAGTGGTGTATCCGGGCTGTATCCTGGAGGAGCTGGTTTTGTATGGCTGTACGAAGATGTCGTGCCTTGATACACGGCGATACAACAAAAGCCTCAAGCTTCTACCCTTCATTGACGACCTAGACCTTACCACTCAAGGAGCGTCAGACATGAACGGCAAACGTATAGCAGCGGGATTGGGTCTTTTGTTCGCACTCAGTGGTGCGTGCCAGGCGGCGCCGGGCACCATCAGATTTCAAGGCAGCATTGTGGAGCCGGGCTGTCAGTCACGCGTGGGTACGGACGGCACATTCGAACTTTACGAATGCTCTGCCCAGAGTCGCACGATGAGGGTTGAGGCAAACACCATCACGCCAACCGCCAGTGTGAGCGCTGTCGGTCAATCCAGTACCCACGTCAAGCTGCTCGCTGACAGTGGTCAGGACGGTCGCTATTTCGATCAGCAGTATGTGCTGGTGGATGATGCCGGCTCGCCGATCCGCTCCGGAAACTACCTGATTACCCTGAGCATGCCTTGAGAACAAGGTCCGCGCAGTACGCCTGCATCGCGTGAAAACGTTTGTTTAAACAGGCTGTAGGTTATTTCCTGCGAACTACAAGACCTTGCGTCGTTGCCTACGGTTACGCCAGAATCCGCCGGCTTGTGCGCCCTGCCCCTGGTCTCTATCGTTTCCGCGCCACTGCCCATCAGTGGTCGGGTTTAGCAGCCCGGGGTTGTAAGCAAGGTGTACATGCTCCTGTCAGTCAGGTATTCCCATGCCTGTATTTGATGGCGGCTGTGCGCAGGGCGCCTTCGGGCGCGCCGGCTTTGCTAGCTTCCCCGGTCTGCTAACCTGCGCACAGCTGCCTCCTTCTCGTTTAGCAGCAAGAGGGTTGGCACCCAATCAGAGAAGCAAGCATATGTTCAAAGTCACCCCCAACCCGCCAGACACCGATCCGACATCCCCGTACGAACCCGACTCAAAAACGCTCAACGAGGCCGCCGAACGCGCGCTCGCCTTCCACTTCCCCTCGACTGCCGACATCAAAGCCACACCGCGCAGACCCAGCCACCTGTTTACCGTTGACCCCGAAGCCACGACCGAAACCCTAGTGGTTTATCTGGTCGAAACACTGGCCTCGGTCGATGTGATGGTGCATCAACTGGTGGATCATCTGGACGGMGGRTCRCGCAATGCSCTGCTGGGGATTTCCAACAGYGTGATGYTGGCGGAGATCACGGCGATTCGGGTGCTGGACCAAATTGATCCGCCTGAGTAGTAGTCGCCTGCTGCGACGAGTGATGTTGTTCGCGTTGGGCTGTGCGGCTAGCATTTTTTGGGACCGCTGCGCGGCCCATCGCGAGCAAGCTCGCTCCCACAGGGATTTGGGGCAGTCAGTTAAAAAGAGCTGAGCCAGTATCGACTCACCCTTTCCCGCCGGTGGTCGTCCCGGTGCAATCCTTCGCATAAACCTGCTTGCGTGCCCCGTCGAACGGGATCAGTCTCTGGAGCAGCATTGACCTTCACCCCTGCGCTCCGGGCAAGGACGAAGGCATACCTCCCAGCGAGGAAATGAAGATGAAATCCGCTTTCGTCGTCCTGCTAATGGCCCTCGCACTGTGCAACTCGCCCCTGGTGAGCGCCGCCCCCGCCGCCGACGCCATTGTGCCCTTCCACGTCGATATCCAGGATCAACAACTCACTGATCTGCGTAACCGCCTCGCGGCCACACGCTGGCCAGACAAGGAGACGGTGGGCGATCGATCACAAGGTGCACAGCTGGCGAAACTGCAGGAGCTGGTTCGCTACTGGGGCACGAACTATGACTGGCACAAGGCCCAGGCGCAGGTCAATGCCTTGCCCCAGTACACGACCACTATCGATGGGGTCTCTATCCACTTCATCTGGGTGCGCTCGCCGCAGCCGAATGCTTTACCGATGATCCTGACCCACGGTTGGCCAGGCTCGGTACTGGAGTTCATCAAGGTGGTCGGCCCGCTCACCGATCCGGCCGCTCACGGGGGCAATAGCGCGGATGCATTCGACGTGGTGATTCCGTCGATTCCTGGCTACGGCTTCTCCGGCAAACCGACAGAACCCGGATGGGACCCGGACCATGTGGCCCGGGTCTGGGGGCAATTGATGCAGCGACTCGGGTACAGCCGCTACGTCGCCCAGGGTGGTGATTGGGGCGGTCCCATCACCAGCGCCATGGCGCGCCAGTCCGTGCCTGGGTTGCTGGGCATTCACCTCAATCTGCCGGCGACGGTTCCGCCCGAGGCGACCGCCGCACTGGCTGCCGGCGGTCCCGCGCCTGCGGGGTTTTCCGAGCAGGAACGCGCGACCTACGACGCCCTGGCCGCATCCATTAAACAGGGCAACCTGGCCTACAGCGCGATGATGGCCGCGCGGCCGCAAATGATCGGCTACGGCGTAACGGACTCTCCGGCATTTCTCGCGGCGTTCATGCTCGGTCACCCGGGATTTGCCAAGTGGACGTATGGCGCCGACCCACAGCAATCTCCAGGCAAGGATGAAGTGCTGGACGACATCACCTTGTACTGGTTGACGAACAGCGGCGCCTCGGCGAGTCGGCTGTATTGGGAAAACAAAGGTCGCAGCCCGCTTTTTTCTGCGGCACAAAAGACCGGCGACATCACGCTGCCGGTAGCCGTCACGGTATTCCCTGATGATGTCTATTTCCCGCCGGAGAGCTGGGCCCGACGCGCCTATCGCAACCTGATCTACTTCCATCAGGCGGCCAAGGGCGGCCATTTCGCAGCGTGGGAACAGCCGGAGCTCTTTACCGAGGAACTGCGCACGGCGTTTCGGCCGCTGCGTTGAATCACCTTCGTATCAATTGGGGTCCAGCAACCCGCCACTCCAGTTTCGCGACACCCGGCTGCCGGTGAATTTCGCCACACCCATGCCTTGGGGTATCAGGCGATCGCGATAGCGCGTCACCAGGCGCCCCGCCTGTTCGGCATGCAGCACCACTTCGGAAGACGGATCACCCGGCCGCCCGAGAATCCGTGCAAAGCGCTGGCCTTCCTCGACGAAATCCCCCAGCTCTTTTTCGAAAATCAGCACGCCGGGTTGCGGGGCGATGATGGTTTCCATGTGGCCCATTTCCACGGCTTCGACGGGCCAGTCCGACGGCGCCACTGACTCATCGATGACACCGCAACCGCACAGCCAGTTGTACAGCCCTTCGGCATCGGACTCGGCAAAGCGGTCGCAGACATCGCCCTGCCCGCGCAGCTCCAGGGTCGCGGCCATGCGCCCTTCAGTGACTCCGTCGCGTATCCACGGGGCAATGATGGTTTCCTCGAAGGAGCCATCGCCGCCGTCATCCCAGATGATCGCCACGTCCATCTTCATTGCCGCCGCCAGTTCGCGGCCACGAGGCCAGAAACTGCGGTGCACGTACAGATAGGGCAAGGCTTCGTCATCGGTATGCAGGTCGAGCATCACATCGGCCGGGGCGGCCAGTTGCACCAGTTTCTTTTGCCATTGCTGAACGCAGGTCGAAGGTCGCGCCATGGCCGCCGACTGGTCGAACGCGCGATTGAAGTTATGCCCGGTCGCATCGTGATAACGGCCGAGAATCCGCCCCTGGCGAAACTGCCCGATGCCCAGCGGATTGGCCTGCGGCACCACGGTCAGGTTGCCCTTGAGCCGGCCTTGAGTCTCGGCGGTTTGCAGTCGTTGCATCAGCAGGTGCAGCACCAGCATCCCGGCGATTTCATCGGCATGTACACCGGCTTGCAGGTGCACGTTTGGCCCGCTGCCGTCGCCTGCATAGCGCCAGGCACCGACCCGCACGGCCTCACCGTTGTTGTTGCGAACACTGAACGAAATATCCTGCGGCATTGGCTTTCCCTCCCGTCATGAACCTTGAAAAACGTTGCATCGCTGCTGCCGAGGCTGGTGATTGAACAGACGTTCAACTAAGCTCGGCATCGTGAAACCTCACCCAAGGACAGCCTTGTGACAACCGACGCCCCGAAAAACCGCCGCGCCGAACCCGAGGACCGTCGCGAAATGCTGGTGGCCGCTACCCTGCGCTGCCTGGGCCGCGACGGTCACGCCGGGATATCCGTGCGACGCATCGCCACCGAGGCCGGAGTCTCCGTGGGGCTGCTCAACCATCACTTCGGCAGCATCGAGGCACTGATCGCCGACACCTACCAGCGGCTCGCGAGCGAACTGACCACGGCCCTGCTCCAGGAAATCGAACAGGCCCAGACACCCGCGCAAAAGATCGATGCCTTCCTGGAAGGCTCGTTCTCGCCCAGGGTCATGGACCCGCAACTGCTCGGCGTGTGGGTGGTGTTCTGGAGCCTGATCCGTCACTCCGAACACGTCAGCCAGTCCCACGAAAAAAGCTACCGCGCCTACCTCGACCTGATCCGCCAGTTGCTCGACGGGCTGGCCGCCAGCGAAGGCTTCGTGATTCACGACACGCGCCTGGCCGCCATCGGCTTATCGGCGATGCTCGACGGTCTCTGGCTCGAGTGGTGCCTGAACCCCGAGACCTTCAGCGCCGCCAACGGACTGCATATCTGCCGTTGCTGGATAAAGGGGCTGCGTCACGGAGCATTCAGCACCGACGACGCCCTGTGACGGATGCCGGCCGAAGATCATCGCCAGGGTGCCACTGACGGCGGTCAACCCTTGTCGAACTCATCAGGCCGACTTGCGCACCGGCGTTCCGCGCCGCTCGGCAAAGGCAAACAGCGCTTCGATCAGGAACGTCAGGCAGACATACACCCCGGCCACCAGCAACAAGGGTTCGTACACCTGCAGGGTCTGTGCGCGGACCACGTTGGCGGCGCCGAGCAGATCGATCACGGCGATGGTCGAGGCCAATGCCGTGGACTTGAGCAGCATCACGGTTTCCCCGGCCAGGGTCGGCAGCAACAGGCGCATCGCCCGGGGCAAACGCACCCGTAGCAAGGACTGGCGCGCGGTCATGCCAAACGCCGAAGCCGCTTCCATTTCACCCTTGGGCACCGCCAGCAGGCCACCGCGAATCACTTCGCCGACATAGGCCCCCACCGACACCACCAGGGCGAACACGATGTACCAGTAACCATCGCGCAGGTACGGCCAGAGGAAACTGCCGCGAATCAGCGGGAACTGGGCAAACAGGCTGCCCAGGCCGTAGTAGAAAATGTAGATCTGGATCAGCAACGGCGTACCGCGCGTCACGCTGGTGTAAAACAGGCTGACCTTGGCGATCACCTTGTTTTTCGAGATCCGCGCCAGCGCCACCAGGACCGCCAGGACAAATCCGAACACACTGGCGATCAACAGAATCGCGAGGGTGGTTTGCAGCCCCCGACCCAACAGTGCCGCGTACTCAACTATCCACGCTGGAATCATTTCATTCTCTCTGCCGGTTCAGTCAACAAGAGGCATCCAGCGACGAATACGTCGCTCAAGCCGACCCGACACATAGTTCGACGCCAACGTCACCGCGTAGTACAGCGCGGCAGCCGTGAGGTAGAACAACAGATAGTGGCGCGTCGACCCCGCGCCTTGCTT
The DNA here is from genome assembly GCF_054177685.1 of Pseudomonas sp. P5_A2_2. Taxonomy (NCBI): domain Bacteria; kingdom Pseudomonadati; phylum Pseudomonadota; class Gammaproteobacteria; order Pseudomonadales; family Pseudomonadaceae; genus Pseudomonas; species Pseudomonas sp. P5_A2_2. The sequence goes on along the minus strand of NZ_JBGCUL010000024.1, from coordinate 16,316 downwards.
GGCGGTGTACAGCAGCTCGTTGGTGCCGACCACGCTGATCAGCGCACTGTCCTTGATCAGGTTGATCCACAGGTTGGCCATCCCGGCCATGGCGAAAGGCGCCATGATCGGCAGCGTGACCCGGCGGAACAGCCCGAAACCGTTGAGGCCGAACGCCTTGGCCGCTTCGATCTGGCCGAAGGGAATCGCCTGGATCGCCGCGCGGAAAATCTCCGAGGCGTAGGCGCCCTGCACCAGGCCAAGCACGACGATGGCCGCCAGCGGACCGCTGACATCGACCACGCCGTAGCCGAGTTGGGTCATCAGCGAGTTGAGGAGCATGGAGCCGACGTAGTACAGCAACAGAATCAGCAGCAATTCCGGAACCGCCCGGAACAGCGTGGTGTAGCCGCGCATCAGCGCTGCAATCGGCTTCGGCGCGCCAAGCTTGAGGCACGCCACCACCAGCCCGATGGCCAGCCCGAGCACAAAGGCCCCGGCGGAAATCTGCAGGGTCATCCAGAGCCCCTTCAACAGCGCACTGCCCCATCCCTGCTCGGTGAAATTGATCAGATCGAACATTGCCGGCATTTCAGTCTCCCCCGGATCCTGTGGGAGCGAGCTTGCTCGCGATAGCGGTGGTTCAGTCACCTTGGATGTTGACTGTCACGCCCTCATCGCGAGCAAGCTCGCTCCCACAGGGATCYGCGCCTTCTCAGGATTTGCGTTTCGGTCTGATGGTCAGAACGCAGGCTTCACACTGGTGCCGAAGTAGCTCCGGGACAGCTCGTCATAGTCCTTGCTCGCCAGCAATTCCTGGATGGCCTTGTCGAGCCTGGCCTTGAGTTCGGTGTCGTCCTTGCGCAGGCCGGCCCCCACGCCTTTGCCGAAGATCGGGTCATAGGGCACGGTGCCGAGGTAGGCCAGGTCCTTGGCATCCGGGGTTTTGACGAAGGCGGCCATGGCGGTGCCGTCGGCCATCATCAGGTCGATGCGGCCGGCAATCAGGTCGGCGTTGGCCGAGTCCTGGGTGTCGTAGTACTTAACGTCGGCGATTTTTTCGTAGTAGGTCTTCAGGTAACTGGCGCTCACGGTCGAGTTCTGCACGCCGATGATCTTGCCCTTGAGGTCATCCGGATACTTCTTCACCGACGCCTCTTTCGGGCCGACGACGGCAATCGCCGAGTCGTAGTAGGCCTTGCTGAAGGCGATCTGCTTTTCCCGTTCTTCGGTCACCGACATCGAGGAAAAGATCACGTCGATCTTCTTCGCCAGCAGCGATGGAATGATGCCGTCCCACGCCACTTCCTTGATCTCGCAATCGGCTTTCATTTCGCTGCACAGCTTGTGGATCAGGTCGACTTCGAAGCCCTTCCACTCACCGTTGGCCTGCTTTTCGGTGTACGGCGGATAGGGTTCCGCTGCCACTGCGAACCTGATCGGTTGCGCTTGGGCGGCACTCATGCCGGCCAGCAATACGCAGGCCGCACCGGTCAACCAGTTTGCAAAACGTCGATTTCCCATGTTGTTTTCCCGTCTTTTTATGATGAGTTAGCGAGTCTGATGAGCGTTGACGAATTGCCGGCAACGCTCGCTGCGTGGGTGTACGAACACTTCGTCCGGCGAACCGGTTTCCTCGATCAGCCCTTGATGCAGGAAGGCGACCTTGGAAGAGACATCGCGTGCAAAGGCCATTTCATGGGTCACCAGGATCATGGTCCGGCCTTCTTCGGCGAGGGAGCGGATCACCCGCAGCACTTCCCCGACCAGTTCCGGGTCGAGTGCCGAGGTGGGTTCATCGAACAGCATGACCTTGGGCCGCATGGCCAGGGCCCGGGCGATGGCCACCCGTTGTTGCTGCCCCCCGGAGAGAAACGCCGGGTACTCGTTGCGCTTGGCCGCAAGCCCGACGCGCTCTAGCAGCGCTTCGGCCCGTTCAGTGGCCTCCGCACGGCTTTCACGCAGGACCTGGGTCGGCGCTTCGATGAGGTTTTCCAGCACCGTGCGATGGGGCCAGAGGTTGAAGTTCTGGAACACCATGCCCAGGCTGGAACGGATGCGCACCAGTTGTTTGGCGTCCGACACCAGCGGAGCGCCTGGGCGATTCTGGTTAAGGTGAATGCTTTCGCCATCGACCAGAATGCGTCCCTGGTCCGGTACTTCGAGCATGTTGATGCAGCGCAGCAAGGTGCTTTTGCCCGAGCCGCTGGCACCGATCAGGGAGATCACTTCGCCCTCACGGGCAGTCAGGGAAACGCCCTTGAGCACTTCGATATTGCCGAAGCGTTTGTGCAGGCCATCGACCTCGATCATGGTCTTGGCCGCAACCGCTTCGACCGTCGCGGTACTGGTCACCGTGCCGATCACCGGCCTCGGCGCTTCGCCCATGAGCACCCCGACGAAATCGCGAATACGCTGACAGGCCTGGGCCAGGCGCTCGTCACTCAGGGTGAACGACAGCCGTACAAAACCCTGGGCCGGCTCACCGAATGCCGCCGCATCCAGCACCGAGACACCGGCCTCGCGCAGCAGGCGCCAGGCGAATTCCAGCGAGGTCAGGCCGGTGCCGCGCACGTCCACCAGCACGAACATGCCGGCATCGGGGTTGAGCACGCTGATGCCCGGGCAATCCGCCAGGCCGGACACCACCAGATCGCGGCGCCGACGATAGATCTCGCGCATGCCGTGGGTGACTTCAGCGTGGGACTGCACGGCCTTGAGCGCCGCTTCCATGACGAAACCGGGCAAGCCGTACAGCATGCTCAGCACCAAGGTTTCGACATGATTGACCAAGGCTTCATTGGCCACGACCCAGCCGATGCGCCAACCGGTCATGGCATGGGATTTGGACAGGCTGCCGATCACCACGCAGCGCTCGGCCATGCCCGGCAACGCCACCAGACTCAGGTGTTCACGCTCGTAGGCGAGGCTCTCGTAGACCTCGTCCACCACCACCCACAGGTCATGGGCGATGGCGAGGTCGGCGATGGCTTGCAGCTCTTCGCGGCCCAGCACCACGCCGGTGGGGTTGTTCGGATTGGAGAAGAAAATCGCCCGGGTGCGCGGGGTAATGGCCTTGGCCAACACGGCGGCATCGAGGCGGAAACCCGAGTCCGCGGCACAGGGCACCCGCACCAGCGTGGCGCCGGAGGCCTTGAGCGTGGCTTCGTAGGTCACGTACATCGGATCGAAGGCAATCACTTCGTCGCCGGCACCGAGCAGGCACATCGAGGTGGCGAACAAGGCGTTCTGCGCACCGGCCGTGAGAATGACGTTGGACGCCTGCAGTTCACGATCGATCAGTTGGCTGTAGCGGCCGGCAATGGCCTCGCGCAGGGCCTGGCGGCCGGCGATTTCGGTGTAGTGGGTATCCCCTTCACGCAAGGCGTGGATGGCGGCATCGGTAATGAAATCGGGGGTGGGGAAATCCGGGTCGCCGACGCTGAGGATGATCACGTCCTCGCCTTTGCGCTGCGCCGCGCTGGCCGCGTAGTGGATATCCCAGGCGGCAACGCCTTGGCCACTGATCCGTTCAACAAAGGGTGAAAACCGCATGCCAGTGCCTCGTTCGAATTGAAGAAACGCAAGCCCGCAACCAGCCGGGGGAAGGTGGCCCCCAACATAGTCCAGACTGAACACTCGTTCAATAGAAAACTCGCAAGGCTTCGCGTTCAGCGTAAACAGGTCGTTTTCACGACAGTCGCGCCGTTTTTCAGCACGGCGCAATTAAGCGACGTGAAACTATTTTGCTGACTGCTCCCAGCACCAGAGCCACGAGAATCAGCCCCGCAGCAACCGCAAACGTCAACCGCATCCCCTGAGCGATGGCCTCAGGTTGCGCCTGCAAAATATCGTGGCTGGCCGTGCCTAAGGCGAACACAGCGCCCATGACCGAGGCGCCGGTGATCAGCCCGAGATTGCGTGACAACCCGAGCAAACCGGAAACCACCCCACGCTGCTGCGCCTCTATTTCCAGCATGACGGCGGTATTGTTCGCCGCCTGGAACAGCGCATAACCGCCGGTAATGACAGCCAGCGGCAGGATGTAGCCGGGCACACCGAACGCCATCGGCAAGGCCGGCAGGATGCAAGCGCCGGTAAACATGGCGATCAATCCAATCGTACTGGCTCGATACGTGCCCAAACGATCGACCCATCGGCCCGCCGGTACGCCTGCCAGCGCAGCCACCAGCGGCCCCGTCGACATCGCCAGCCCAACGCTCGCAGCATTCAACGCCAGTGCGCCAGTGAGATAAAACGGCCCTACCACCATGCTCGCCATGACTACGCTGGTTACCAGCATGCTCATGACGAATCCTGCGCTCATCTGCCAGTTACGGAACATCGTCAATCGAACCAGAGGCGACTCGGTTGTGTGCTCGACGAATACAAACACACACAGCCCAAAAACTGTCACCAGCAACAGCGTCATGTTCAGCGGCCCCAGGGTGCCACGCCCAATGGTCATCGCCAGTGAATAAGCCAGCAGCGTCAGAACCAGCACCAGCGTGCCGGGCACATCGAAGCCCGCTCGATCCGCCCTCTTCTCACTGCGATCGCTGGGCAAAAAGTAGAGCGCGAGCCCAATCGCCAAAACACCCAGCGGCACATTGATCAGAAAAATTGCCTGCCACCCCGGATTGGCAATCAAAAAACCTCCAAGGGTCGGGCCGAGCGAGGTGCCAATCGCCGACATCGTGCCGAGCACGCCCATCGCACTGCCCATTTTTTCCTTGGGAACGGCCCCGCCCACTAGCGCCATGGTCAGCGCCATCATGATGGCCGCACCGACGCCCTGCAGCGCCCGAGCGGCAATCAATAACCAGAGATGAGGGGCCAGCGCGCACAGGATCGAAGCGACGGTAAACACACAAATCCCGATCAACAACAAACGTCGGCGACCAATGATGTCGCCAAGTCTTCCGACACTGACGATCAGCGCCGTGATCGCCAGCAGATAAGCGAGGACCACCCATTGCACTTGCTGAAAGGAGGCCGAGAACGCCTCGGCCAGTGTCGGCAATCCAACGTTGGCAATGCTGGTGCCCAGGGACGACAGCAGCATGGATAACGACAGGCTGGCCAAGGCTCCCCGAATCGATATGGACTTCATTTTCTCGCGACTCCGCAAATAGGTTGTCCCGAGCCTAAGCCCAGCCATAACATGGCGGAAGACGCAGCATTTGCACTTTGTACGTGCACCGGACGCCACATATCTGCTCCCACAGGAATTGAGTCGATGCCCGATCTGAATCTGTTGATCACCCTGAACGTGTTGCTGGAGGAAGGCAGCGTGGCCCGCGCCGCGCAGCGTTTGCGCCTGAGCCCGTCAGCCATGAGCCGGGCGCTGGCGCGAYTGCGCGAAACCACGGGCGATCCGCTGCTGGTGCGGGCCGGGCGCGGACTGGTTCCCACGCCTCGGGCGCTGGAGTTGCGTGACCGCGTCGGCGTGCTCGTGCAGGACGCCGAAGCCGTCCTGCGCCCTGCCGAGGCACTCGACCTGAATCAACTGACCCGTACCTTCACCCTGCGCACCAGCGACGGCTTCGTGGAAAATTTCGGACCGCAACTCATCGCCCGCATCAACGAAGAAGCGCCCGGTGTCCGCTTGAATTTCGTGCAGAAGCTGAACAAGGACAGCACCCTGCTGCGCGACGGCTCGGTGGATCTGGAAACCGGCGTGATCGGCGAAACCACCAGCCCGGAAGTGCGGACCCGGATGCTGTTTCGCGATAGGTTCATTGGTATCGTGCGTGAGGGGCATCCACTGACTCAAGGTGAAATGACACCTGAGCGTTATGCCGCCGCCCGGCACATTCTGGTCTCACGTCGGGGCCACGATAAAGGCGTCATGGACGACGCCTTGAATGAGCTGGGGCTGACGCGGGACATCATCACCATCGTCGCCGGATTCTCTGCCGCGCTTGCATTGGCGCGGGCTTCAGACCTGGTGGCCAGTGTACCGGAGCGACACGTCGGCAACCTGTGCCAGGGGATGCACTGCTTTGCCCTGCCGTTCCTCACGCCGCCGATCACGGTTTCGATGCTGTGGCACCCGCGCATGGACGCCGACCCGGCGCATCGCTGGTTGCGCGGTTGTGTGTGGGAGATTTGCAGTCGGCAATGACTCGGCGGCCCTCGCCTACTCCCTCAGGATCAGCAGCGATTCGCCTTTCTTCACGATGTAGGTCGCCAGTTCCGAGGCCTTGCCCTGACCCACATTCTTCGCCACATGGGCGACACCTTCGGGGATGTACAACGAATCACCGGCCTTGAGCGTCACCGGTGCCCGCCCTTCCAGTTGATATTCAAAGGTGCCGCTGATCACGTGCGCCACCTCGACACCGGGGTGAGAGTGCTTGGGCGAAGTCACGCCCGGATCGAAGTCCACGAGCACTTGAAGGACTTCACGATCGGCGGCGCCCAGGTCTTCACGTACCAGGTCCGTGCGATGCAGGCCCTGCTGCCAGCTTTTCATCGCCGGGGCCGGTTGTGTTTCCTGGGCTTGAGCAAGGCTCGCTACAGTGGTGAGCCCTGCGGCGGCCAGGATGAGGCCAAGCTTGCCAATGGTGTGACGGGTGTGGGTACGCAACATTGTCTTTCCTCCAGTTGAACCACGCCAGGCCGCGCCGAAAGTGGCGCGATGCCGGTGGTTCCATTTGGAGGCCGCCGTGTATCGCCCGAGTGTCGGGAAACGCCGGTTTTGTATGCCCGGGTAACGGCGGGCGTTGCGGATACCTGCGGATACAAACCCGTATCGGCGGGTACGCCATCATGAGCACCGGCATAGTGGTCAATGGCGAAGATGAAGTGACCGCGACCCGATCCCACTCAGGTCGCGGCAAGTTCAGGCTTTTTGACTACGCCAGATCGAAGCGATCCTGGTTCATCATCTTGAAGGGCAACCCTGAGGGCCGCGCAGGCTGCGGTTTTCAGGCCCTCAAAAATTCCTCTTTGGGTTTTGTATGGCTCGGTTTGGCTGTGCAATGACAACGTTATGCCAGCCTGACATTCCCCCCCGGCGATCTGTTGACCACCAATCTCCCCGTTTTTTGATTGACCTTCTCTCCCCGTGCCAGACCCGCAACCTTGAACGGGGGGAGTGCCCACAGGTCATAATTGATCAACAAGCGGTTGTGCTAATCACAGATTGGTTGATCCTAATTCATGCACCGTCGAATATCTGTTGACCTGACTGATTCGTACCAACAAACTTTTCTTTTATTGTGTATTTCTAAAGGTTTGTCTGATGCGTAAATCATTCACAGTCGTTGCATTAAGCCTTCTTGTATCGCAGTACTCCCTCGCCGGCGAAGCCACCAACACCGCTATCGGTGGCGGTGTCGGTGGCGCCCTTGGAAGCGCGGTCGGTCAGGCTATGGGAGGTAGCACTGGCGCTGCGATCGGAGCCGGCGTAGGTGGCGCAGCTGGGGGCGCAATGGCCGCGAAGAGTGGCAACAAGACCGAATCAGCCATTGGCGGGGGGCTCGGTGCAGCGGGTGGCCAGGTAATCGGCAACAGTGTTGGTGGTTCCACCGGTGGCCTGATCGGGGCTGGACTGGGCGGCGCAGCAGGTGGTGCTATCGGCAACAATGTGGCCAACGACAACGACAACGACAACGGCCACTACGACCACAAGCATAAAAACAAGTACAAGAACAAACATAAACACAAGCATGACGACTGATCTCGGATTCCGAGATTGAGCAACTGGAAGCATTGTTTCAAAAGGGAGTGGACCCTCCTCACTGACACATTCATGACTTGCCCCGAACTGCTCCCCAGCTGCAGCTCGGGGTTTTTTCCTCCGGCGTTCTGCCGACTGAACACAATCCCCTCGTGCCCAATTTCTCGATGCTACGCTGAAATCTCCATGGAGAATTCGCGATGTCAAACGCCGACCTGCTCCCTTCCCTACTATTCAAGCTCAACGAAAACCAACTCGCCCTCGAAGCGGCCATCATGGAGCTCTCCAACTGGGTCGAGCAGCGCGGCTCGGCCGATGTCGCCGACAACGTACGCGGCGCCTTGGAGGCGATCAACCGCAACGAGGCGTTCATCAAGATGACACTCTGACACTCGCGGTGATGATGACGCGAGAATGACTGCTCTCTCGAAAGCCGCTGCAGAGCTGTCTTTTAGAAGCCAACTTGTGAATAGGAATTCGAACTCCACCAGCCCACTATCGAGCGCTTCCTGCGCCCGGTGGCCTCTACCAGGGTTTTACCGATGCCTTGCTGCCAGAGCCGCTGCGCGAGGGCAATCCGTTAGGGCTGCCGCGCTTTGTGGACGGTCATTAACTGTAGGAGCGAGCCTGCTCGCGATGGTCGTCAACGATAACGCGTGTGTCCTGACTAAACGCGGCGCTCTTGAGTCCATCGCGAGCAGGCTCGCTCCTACAACAACGGGTCATCCGTCGTTTTTCGCCAGCTTCGTTTCACCGCTGTCCCAACCACCACCCAAGGATTTGTAGATCGCAACAATGGCGCGGTACTGCTCAGTTTCACCCAGCGCCTGGGCATCTTCGGCGTTCAGCCGCTCACGCTGTGCGTCCAGCAACACCAGGTAGTCCACCACCCCTTCCTTGTATTGCGTCGCCGCAAGATCGGCCGCTGCGCGACTCGACTCGCTTTGCCTGATCAGCGACAGCAAGCGTTGCTGGCGTTTGCCATAGTCGCTGAAGGCGTTTTCCGACTCTTCCAGAGCCAGCAACACCTGTTGCTCATAAGTCGCCAATGCTCCCTCGGCGTCGGCATCTGCTCCACGAATACGCGCCCGCACGCTGCCCAGGTCAAACGCAGCCCAGGTGATGCTCGGACCCAGGCTCCAGGCGCGGGCGGCACTGGAACCGATTTGCGAACCACGCCCCGCTATGAACCCGAGGAACCCACTCAAGCTCACCCGTGGAAACAGGTCGGCGGTGGCCACGCCGACATCGGCGGTTGAAGCCGCCAACCGGCGCTCCGCCGCGAGCACGTCCGGGCGCCGGTGCAACAGCTCGCCAGGATCGCCAATCGGCAGCGCCTTGGCGATGGCCGGCAAGTCCTTTGGACTCAAGTCGATGCTCAGCCTGTCCGGGCGTTCGCCCAGCAGTGTGGCGATGCGGTTTTTGTCGCGTACTTGTTCTGCTTGCAGTTGCGGCACGGTTGCCTCGACCGCCGCCAACCGGGCATCGGCACGCACCACGTCGAGTTCGTTACCCACGCCAGCGTCACGCAGGCTCACCGTCACGGCGCGCGACTCGCTTTGGTTCTTGAGGTTGGCCAGGGCGATTTTTTCCCGCAGTTGCGCACCACGCAGTTGACCATAGGCATCCACCAACTCGGCGATCATGGTCACCCGCAGTTGGTACAGGTCCGCCGCCGTGGCATCTTCCCGGGCATCGCTGGATTCCAGTTCACGCTGGATGCGCCCGAACAGGTCGATCTCCCAGGCCATGTCCAGGCCCAGATCGTAGCGTTCGGTATTGACCCGATTCACGCTCTGTCCCGGCACCTGTGCCTTGCCCTGCTGGCTGCTGACCCGGCTGGTGACCACCGGCAGGTTGTCATTGCTGATGTCATCGCGGATGGCCCGGGCGGCTTTCCAGCGGGCGAAGGCCACACGCAGATCGCGGTTGCCGTTGAGCGCCTTGCCGACCAGCTGATTCAGCGTGGGGTCATCGAACTGCTGCCACCACACCGTTTCAAAGCGCGACCGATCGTAATTGGCCCCTTTCGCCGAGACGACATGGGCAGGCGCTGTGTCCGGGGTTTTGTAATCCGGCCCTACGGTGCAGGCGGCCAATGCCGCGACCAGGAGGCTGGGAAGGAAGAGTTTGAAAGCGTTCATCAGTGTGCCTCCGGATCAATAACGTTGAGCGAGTGAACCCGGGCCGCCTTGCGCGCGGTTTTACGTTCGATGTAGCGACGAATCAGGACGWAGAACACCGGCGTCAGCAGCARKCCGAAGAAGGTCACCCCGAGCATTCCGGAGAACACCGCGACACCCATGGCCCGGCGCATYTCSGAACCGGCACCGCTGGAAGTCACCAGCGGAATCACGCCCATGATGAAMGCGAWSGAGGTCATCAGGATCGGCCGCAGACGCATGCGGCAGGCGTCGAGCACAGCGTCCAGCGGCGACAGGCCCTGGTCCTGCCGGTCCTTGGCGAACTCGACGATCAGGATCGCGTTCTTGCAGGCCAGGCCCACCAGCACGATCAGGCCGATCTGGGTGAAGATGTTGTTGTCGCCTTTGGAAATGATCACCCCGACAATTGCCGACAACAGGGTCATCGGCACGATCAGGATCACCGCCAGCGGCAGGCTCCAGCTTTCATACAGTGCCGCCAACACCAGGAACGCCAGCAGGACGCAGAGCGGGAACACCAGCAAAGCGGTGTCGCCGGACAAAATCTGCTGGTAGGTCAGGTCGGTCCACTCGTAGGTCATGCCGTTGGGCAATTCTTCCTTGAGCAGTTTCTCGATGGCTTTCTGGGCCTGGCCGGAGCTGAAGCCGGGAGCCGCCGCGCCGTTGATTTCCGCACTGATGAAGCCGTTGTAGTGCATGACCCGATCAGGCCCCGACGTCGGGCTGACCTTGATGAACGTGGCGAGCGGGATCATTTCCCCATGGTCGTTGCGCACCTTCAACTGGCCGATCTGCTCCGGTTCCAGGCGAAATTGCTGGTCAGCCTGGACGTTGACCTGATAGGTGCGGCCGAAACGGTTGAAGTCGTTGGCATACAGCGAGCCCAGGTACACCTGCAACGTGTCGAAGATATCGCTGACGGCGACGCCGTGGGTCTTGGCTTTTTCCCGGTCGATCGCGGCATCGACCTGCGGCACGTTCACCGTGAAGCTGGTGAACAGATTGGCCAGTTCCGGAACGCTGCGGCTCTTGGCAATGACGTTCATGGTTTCTTTGTACAGGGCTTCATAGCCCAGGTTGCCGCGATCCTCGATCTGCAGTTTGAAACCACCGATGGTGCCCAGGCCTTGAACGGGCGGTGGCGGGAACACGGCGATGTAGGCGTCCTGAATGCTGCCGAACTTGGCGTTCAGTGAAGCGGAAATCGCCTTTGCCGACAGACTCGGGTCTTTGCGTTCATCGAAGGGCCGCAAGCCGATGAAGGCGATACCGGCGTTCGGACTGTTGGTGAAACCATTGATCGACAGACCGGGGAACGCCACCGCGCTGTCGAAGCCTGGCTCGTTCATGGCGATGCTGCTCATGCGGCGGATCACCGATTCCGAACGATCAAGGCTGGCGGCGTCCGGCAGTTGCGCAAAGGTCACCAGGTACTTTTTATCCTGGGTCGGCACGAAACCGGTCGGCGTGGTGCTGAAGCCCATGTAGGTCATGGCGATCAGCCCGGCATACACCAGCAAGGCCACGCTGCTGCCACGAATGACCTTGGCGACGGCAACCACATAGCCGTGGCTGGCCTTTTCGAATACGCGGTTGAAGGGTTTGAACAGCCAGCCACCGAACAGACGATCCAGCACTTTGGAGAAACGGTCTTTCGGCGCGCCGTGGGCCTTGAGCAATACCGCGGCCAACGCCGGCGACAGGGTCAAGGAGTTGAACGCCGAGATCACCGTCGAGATGGCAATGGTCAGGGCGAATTGCTTGTAGAACTGGCCCGTCAATCCGGAGATAAAGGCTGCAGGGACGAACACCGCGCACAACACCAACGCCGTGGCGATGATCGGGCCGGTCACCTCGCCCATGGCTTTCTTGGTTGCCTCGATCGGCTCGAGGCCCAACTCGATGTTGCGCTCGACGTTCTCCACCACCACGATTGCATCATCGACCACGATCCCGATCGCCAGCACCAGGCCAAACAGCGACAGGGCATTGAGCGAGAAACCGAACAGGTGCATCACGGCAAAGGTGCCGATCAACGACACCGGTACGGCGACCAGTGGAATGATCGAGGCGCGCCAGGTTTGCAGGAACAGGATCACCACCAGTACCACCAGAATCAGCGCTTCGAACAGCGTGTGAACCACCGCCTCGATCGAACTGCGCACGAAGATGGTCGGGTCGTAGACGATCTCGTAGTCCATGCCCTCCGGGAAGTTCTTCTTCAGCTCGGCCATCTTCGCCCGCACCTGATCGGAAACGTCGATCGCATTGGAACCCGGGCGCTGGAAGATCGGCATCGCCACCGCTTCCTGGTTATTGAGCAAGGCGCGCAGGGCATACTGGTTGGAACCGAGTTCAATCCGCGCAATGTCCTTGAGGCGAGTGATTTCGCCGTCCGGACCACTGCGGACAATCACGTTCTCGAACTCCTCCTCGGTGACCAGCCGCCCCTGGGAGTTGATCGACATCTGGAAGCTGGTGGCGTTGGGCGCAGGCGGTGCGCCCAGTTGACCGGCAGCGATCTGACGGTTCTGTTCACGGACCGCGTTGACCACGTCGGTCGCGGTCAGGTTGCGTGAAGCGGTCTTGTTCGGATCGAGCCAGATACGCAGCGAGTAGTCGCCGATACCGAACATCTTCACGTCACCGATACCGTTCAGGCGCGACAACTCATCCTTGACGTTGAGGATCGCGTAGTTGGACAGGTACAGCATGTCGTAGCGCTTGTCCGGCGAGGTCAGGTGCACCACCATCGTCAGCTCGGGCGACGCCTTGTCCACGGTGATACCGATACGCGTCACTTCTTCGGGAAGTTTTGGCTCGGTGCGCGTGACGCGGTTCTGTACCTGCACCTGGGCGTTGTCCAGGTCAGTGCCGAGGGCGAAGGTCACCGTGAGGGTGAGCCGGCCATCGGCGGTGGACTGCGAATACATGTACAGCATGTTCTCGACGCCGGTGATGGCTTGCTCGAGTGGCGCGGCCACGGTTTCGCCAATCACCTTGGGGTTGGCACCCGGGTAGTTGGCGTGGATGACGACGGTCGGTGGTACCACCTCGGGGTATTCACTGATCGGCAACTGGAACAGCGCGATGGCGCCGGCGATCAGGATCAGCAGCGACAACACCGCGGCGAAGATCGGCCGCGTGATAAAGAACCGGGAGAACTTCATGGCTGTGTTCCTTTATCCGCGAGGCGAAACGGCAGCATCCGTTTTCACCAGCGCCGGTGACGGAGCGGCGGGCTGATTACCCGCCTCGATGGCCTGGCGTTGACGGGCCAGGGTGGCGACGGTTTGCGCATCGGCCATCGGCGCGTCCTGCGGCGCGACCACCGCGCCGGGACGAACCCGCTGCAGGCCGTTGATGACGATGCGGTCTTCTTTCTGCAAACCGCTGCGCACGATGCGCAAGCCTTCGAGCTTCGGCCCCAGGTCGACGCTGCGGTACACGGCCTTGTTGTCCTGGTCGATCACCAGCACGAACCTCTTGCCCAGGTCGGTGCCCACCGCCTCGTCCTTGATCAGCAGGCCGGCGTAGGCTGCACTGCCCACCAGTTTCAATCGGGCATACAAGCCCGGGGTGTATTGACCGTCGGCGTTGTCGAACACCGCGCGGCCACGGATGGTGCCGGTCTTGGGGTTGACCTGGTTGTCGACGAAGTTCATCTGCCCCAGGTGGCTATTGCCCTCCTCGTTCGACAAGCCCATGTACACCGGCGTGGATTGACTGCGCTGGCCTTGACGGGAGAGCTGACCGTACTTGAGGAACAGGCGTTCGTCGGCATCGAAATAGGCGTAGACCTTGTCGGTGGAGACCACGCTGGTCAGCGCCGAGGTGTCGGCGGTGACGATATTGCCGGCGGTGATTTCGGCACGGCTGACCCGGCCGCTGATCGGCGCGGTGACGCGGGTGAAGCTCAGGTTCAGGCGTGCCAGATCGAGTTGCGCCTGCACGGCATCGACGGCGGCGCGGGCTTCCTGGGCGGTGGTGGTGCGCGTGTCGGCCAGTTCTGCAGAAATCGCATTGCTGCTCAGCAGACGCTGGCCGCGTTGCGCTTCATTGCCAGTTCGAACCAGCGTGGCGCGAGCTTGTTGCAACTGCGCTTCGAGGCGATGCACTTCGTGTTCGAACGGCCGTGGATCGATCTGGAACAGCAAATCCCCTTTCTTCACCGACTCGCCATCCGTGAAGGCGACACGATCGATCTGCCCCGAGACCCGCGGGCGAACCACGACGGTTTCCGGCGCTTCCAGACGGGCGGTGACTTCATCCCATTCGGTGATGGGTTGCTCGAGCACTTTGGCGACCGTGACAGGCGGCGCACCAGGAGCCTTGGCGGCATCGGGTGCGTGACCGCAGGCCGTGATGGTCGCCAACGCCAATGCAGCAAGGGGATAACGCAAAGGTTTGAGTGACTGTTCCATGGGTAGCGTCCGCCTGACGGTTTAGGGGTTGGAGAATTCTCGGCCGCACAGGGGGCAGCGACGAATTGAACGGAGTGAACTTGGTTATCATCAATAATGATGACCATCATGTATAAGCACAAAAAAAATGAATACTCAGATCAAGCCTATGAATTAACCGGTTTTTTACTGCAAGCCGTCAGACTGACGACCGAGCAAATGGAGTCCAGTGCGGGCCCAAGCGTTTGCGCCACCTGCAAGGCTCGGGTGGTCGGTTCCATTTTGTGGCCAATGCGTTTAAACAGAGGGTCGTTGAACAGCGTACGCAATCGACTCAATGCGCCGCTGACCGCCGGCTGGCCCAAGGCAAGCCTTTCTGCAGCCCGAGTGACATTGCGCTCCTGAATTAGCGCCTCGAAAATCACCAGCAAATTGAGGTCGATATTGCGCAGATCATTACGTTTCATGGGTCGGCACCCTGGGAGGTATTTTGACTTGAGCCACGGTCTCGTGGCCTGCAAAACCATTGCCGCGAATTTATATTATGACCATCATAATTACCAGCCCCTCAGCAAAAATTTGCCAGGGCGCTCATCGGATCACAGGGCCCACTCATGAAAGTGACGAAAGACCAGGCAGCAGCCAACAAGGAAGCGATCCTCGGCGCGGCCTCGAAGATGTACCGGGAAAAAGGCATCGACGGCATCGGTATCGGCGAACTTTCCCGCTCGGTGGGCCTGACCCATGGCGGCTTTTACGGACAGTTCCCCGGCGGCAAGGAGCAGTTGGCGTCAGAGGCGGTCAGCCGCACGTTCGAAACCAACATCGAAGACTGGCGAGCGGCTAAATCCATCCCCGAACTGCTCAAGGGTTACTTGACCCAAAGCCACCTGAGCAACTGGACCGAAGGCTGTCCGATTCCCGCCCTGGGCGCCGATGTCGCGCGTAATGGCGGTGCTGTCAGCCACTCGTTCACCCAAGGCGTGCAGACGCTGATCGAAACGCTGCTGCCATTGGTCGACGGCGAAACCGATGATGAAAAGCACCAGGAAGCCTTGCGCATCCTGTCATCGATCACCGGGGCCATACTGATCGCCAGAGCCCTGGACAACCCTCGATTGTCGGAGCAGTTCCTGCAATCGGTGATCGCTGCCTGGTCTGTCAGCGCCGAAAAAACAGTAGACGGGCTTGCCGCGACCTGATCCATACAAGTCGCGGCAAGTTCAGGCTTTTTGATCACGCCAGATCGAAGCGATCCAGGTTCATCATCTTGAAGGGTAACCCTGAAGGCCGCGCAGGCTGCGGTTTGCAGCCCCTCAAAAACCCCTCTTTGGGGTTTGTCTGGCTAAGTTTGGCTATGCAATGACAGCTTTATGTCAGCGTGACACTTCTCTCTGCGGCGTCCTGCCGAACGAACACGATCCGGCATCCAATAGCGGTGAGCTGTGAGCTGTGAGCCCGACCAAAATACTCACCATCGAGTCGCAAGCTCATGGAGTGTGGTGCCACCGAAAGGAGCAGCGCCAACGTCTAACGGGTATACTCGCTGCTTCCAATTAACTTTGCGCCTCACCATTCGTGCAAGAACAAAACACATAGAGGGAAGAACAAGGATGACATCACTTAAACCTGCTGAGCCCATCAGCGATGATAGAGGGGAGCACGTCACAAGCAAATTCGACACCATCTCCAATACAAAATCAAAACACCTGACCAACTTGATTGCCTATGTCGCACTGCTGGCAATTTGCATAGTTATATTTGAACCGTTGATAAGCACGCTATCAGCAAATGCATTTGACTACGTTACTCACTTGAGGTGGGCAAGCGAAATGGAAGAAGGCCAAAAGCTGATACTTCCACACCCGCTGTATCACCTACTGTCAATTCTCACAAAGAAAATATTTCTTATTACCTATGCGCAGTCGTCAACTATCGTAATAGTGTTGTCGATATTTTTTCTTTCAGTCTTAAACTATAAAATACTGGCAGAGAGCGTGCATGCAGTAATCGCCATACTGTTCTCAGTCTGCCTACTTCTTGTTACTCCACTGCAACTATTCTTCCCTATCGACCAACACC
>NZ_JBGCUL010000808.1:0-2056 GCF_054177685.1 Pseudomonas sp. P5_A2_2 | reverse complement strand
GTTGCGGGTTTCATGGGTGTGGGCGAGCTTGAAATGACGCACCTGTTCGGCAAAGGCTGTCGTCGGGGCCATGCCCAACGCGCCCAGGCTAGAGCCTGCAAGGCCGATACCGGCGACCTTGAAGAACTGACGACGGCTGAGATCCATCGTGCACTCCTGATCAGGTGGAACCCGGTACATGGCCGGGCCATTTTGAACAACCGCGGTGGTGGCAGTCTGACTGCCGACACTACAAACTGTAGTCAATGCACTAGTGCTTTGTGTGAAAACCGACCGTCGGGCAAATCCAGCGGGTCGTGAAGATCCTTGTAGGAGCGAGCCTGCTCGCGATGGTGTGTCAGTCGACATCACCGTATCTGACCCTCCTTCGCGAGCAGGCTCGCTCCTACAGGGGGTTGGCGCTTATCATTGGCGCATGTTCAACCCCGCTTCTACGAGATCCCGCATGACTTTCGATTTTGATCAGGTGTTCGACCGTCACAACACCGGCAGTACAAAATGGAGCCGCTACCCGGCCGACGTATTGCCAATGTGGGTCGCCGACATGGATTTCGCCGCGCCGCCGGTGATCATCCAGGCCCTGCAAAAACGCCTGGAACACCCGATGGTCGGTTACAGCGTGGCCCGGGATGACCTGCGCGAGGCGATCGTCGCCGACCTCTGGAACAAGTACGCCTGGCGCGTCGAGCCMCAGGAGCTGATCTTCCTGCCGGGCGTCGAGTCCGGCTTCAACATGGCGCTGAAGGCCCTGGTGCAGGCGTCACAGAACGTCGTTGTGCAGGTGCCGAACTACCCGCCGCTGCGCCACGCACCCGGGCATTGGGGCCTGAACAAGGTCGAGCTGAACTTCGATGCGCAAGCCGATGGCACCTACACCACGCCGCTGGATACCTTGAGCCAGTCGCTGCAGGGCGGCGGCGCCTTGCTGCTGAGCAACCCGCATAACCCGCTGGGCAAGGCCTTCCCCCGCGCAGAGCTGCAAGCCATTGCCGACATTTGCCTTGAGCATGATGCCTGGATCATTTCCGACGAGATCCACGCCGAGTTGTGCTACGACGGGCGCCAGCACATTCCGATGGCCACATTGAGCGCGCAAGTGGCCCAGCGCACCATCACGCTGATGTCGGCGAGCAAGGCCTATAACATCGCAGGTCTCAAGACCTCGTTCATGATCATCCAGGACCGTCACCTGCGCGAGAAGGTCAACCACGCTCGTTGCGGTATGGTCGACAGCGTCAATCCGCTGGGCATGGAAGCCACCCGTGTCGCCTACAGCGAAGCGGCGCCATGGCTGGCCGAGTTGAAGGTCTACCTGCAAGGCAACCGCGATTTCCTCGCCGAGGCCGTGCGCACCCGCCTGCCGGGTATCACCATGAACCTGCCGCAAAGCACTTATCTGGCGTGGCTCGACTGCACGGCACTGGGGCTGGACAACCCGCAACAGTTCTTCCTCGAACAGGCCAAAGTTGGATTGAGCGCCGGGCTGGACTTTGGCGATGACTGCAAGCAGTTCGTGCGCCTGAACTTCGGCTGCCCACGATCACTGATGGAAGAAGGCATTGCGCGAATGGAGCGCAGCTTGCGCAACCTCAAGGCCTGATACCCCCTCAGCAACAACGAAAATCCCTGTAGGAGCAAGCTCGCTCCTACAGGGCTGGGTCCAAGGACGCGGCCGCATCGATTAACCGTTACGCCAGCTTAGCGATACACGTATTTGGTGATATAGGAATACAGGTCGTTGTACACAAAATCAGGGACATGCTTTGCATGTGCACTGGTTCTCATTAGTTGCAAATGGCATTCCTTGACCATTTCATCACGCTCTTCCATCGAATAGACAGTATTCCTGAGAATTTTGTCATAGGCGCTATACGCATATGCCTGCAACTGCGAAACTTCGGACAGCTTGCCCGTGGCGTCCAGAGTGTAGGTACTGTGAGCGCGCAGCACTCGGTCGTTCAGTTTGCCCATCCCGCGCTCATACAAGAAAATTTGTGAACCGCTCACTTCCTTTGCCAGGAACTCGAACGCGACCAGAACCGCCGGAGCGTTACTG
>NZ_JBGCUL010000807.1:0-2059 GCF_054177685.1 Pseudomonas sp. P5_A2_2 | reverse complement strand
CGCCAATGCAGGGAATGTCTTCCAGGGTCAGCGCCTGTTGGCAGCCGAGCAGCACATGGGGGTCGTCTTCGACGATCAATACACTAAGGTCGTTATTCATATTGGCTCGGCGGGAGTGGGGCTTACCAACGGTAAACTGAGGACGAATGTAGTACCACCGCTGGCCGGGTGCTCGACACCCAGATGCCCGCCGGTGGCGGCGGCCAGGCTGGCGGAAAGGGTCAGGCCAAGGCCCAGGCCCTGTTCGCCGGGTTTGGTGGTGAAGAAGGGTTCGAACAGGTGCTTGCGCGCTTCGGCGTCGATGCCATGGCCGTTGTCTCGCACGCGCAGGCGGTATTTGCCATCGAACGCTTCGCCTTCGAGCCACAGTTCGGGTTGCGGCTGCGCTTGCATKGCGTCGAGGGCGTTGCCGATGAGGTTGACCAGAATCTGCTCCAGGCGGGTCTGGTCGATCTGCACCTGCACGGCTTCGAAATGGCGGTGCAATTGCAGAGGGGTGTTTTCCACCCGTGCACCGTGCAATTGCAGGGCCGCGTCCACCGCTTTGCCGAGGCAGGCCTGGCCCTTGTCGTCACCGCGCCGGGCGAACGAGCGCAGGCTGGCGGTAATCCGGCCCATGCGGTCGATCAGTTCGTTGATGGTCTTGAGGTTGGTGCTGGCCACGTCGAGCTGGCCACGTTCGAGGAAGCGCACGGTATTGCCGGACAAGGTGCGCAGCGCCGCCAGCGGCTGGTTCAGTTCGTGGGCGATACTGGTGGACATCTGGCCGATGGCCGCGAGTTTTCCGGCCTGCACCAGTTCATCCTGGGCGCGGCGCAAAGTCTCTTCGGCGAGCCGGCGCTCGCGGATCTGCCCCTTGAGCCGTTCGTTGCTGGCTCGCAGGTCGGTGGTGCGTTCGGTAATCCGACGCTCCAGCTGGTTGTTGGCTTCCTGCAAGGCTTCCCGGGCCGCAAGACGGGTGGCGATCACCTTGCGCCGCTCGTTCCAGGCGATCAACAGAAAGGCACAGAGGGCAAACGCCACGGCCACCAGGATCCCCTGGTTGATCGCTTCGCGACGCAAATCCTGGAGCGGCGTGAGCAGGGTGAAGTTCCACGGCGTATCGCCGAGCGGCCGGGTTTGCGCCAGGTAACTGATGTTTTCATCGTCGGACGCCAGTTCGCTGTTGGCCGGGAACGTGAGTTTTTCCACGCCTTCGGACAGGGTTTCCCGGGCCAGCGGTTGCAGTTCGTTGAGCGGGAACCAGTAGTACTGCAGGCTGCGGGCGAGTTTTTCCTTGGTTTCTTCGCTCAGCGGCACCACCGATTTCAAACGCCGAGCCGGATCGCTGGACAGAATGATGATGCCGTTCTCGTCGCTGACGAAGGCTTCCAGGCGCGCCCGCTGCCAGCGTTCTTCCATGGCTTCCAGGCGTACCTTGACCACCGCGACGCCGATGATCTTGCCGTGTTCTTCCAGTCCATGGGCCAGGTAGTAGCCGGGTTCGCCGTTGGTACTGCCGATGCCGTAGAAGCGCCCGGGCTGACCACGTACGGCGTTCTGGAAATAGGCGCGAAAGGACAGGTCTTCACCCAGGTAACTGTCGACGTCGCGCCAGTTGCTGGTGGCCATGACGCGGCCGGTGGTGTCCATCACGTAGATGGCCCGACTGCGGCTGCGCCGGTTCAGGCCTTCGAGGTAATCGTTGACCGTTTGCCGGTGTTCCGGGGTCGGGTCGGCCAGCAACTGCGAAACGCTGGTTTCGAGCTCCAGCAGGCTGGGCAGGTAGGTGTATTTGCTGATTTCGCTTTCGACGGCACGGGCGTGCAGTTCCAGCTGTCGCTGGCCGTTCTCGCCAAGGCTGCGAATGCCATAGTGCTCACTGACCCAGAAGCCGATATAGCCCAGGCCGATCATCATGGCGATGATCAGCGGTGGCAGGAACAAATGACGAACCAGACGGGGTTTCACGGCGAGTGATGGCATTGCTGCGCGATAAAGATTGGAGTCGCATTTCATCACAGATGCCTTGGGTCAACCACCACACAAATCTGCAAGCCTCCGCCGCCCCCCGTGGGAG
>NZ_JBGCUL010000806.1:0-2061 GCF_054177685.1 Pseudomonas sp. P5_A2_2 | reverse complement strand
GTTGCCAGGATTCGCTGGTGGTCTGGTCCATGGCTTCCTGGATCGCGCGATTGCGGCTTTCTTCGGCACGGCGGCTGAAGAACCAGACCATGAAGGTCACGATGGACACCGCCAACAGGATCAGGCTGGCCACGGCGTTGATCTCGGGTTTCACGCCCAGACGCACCGCCGAGAACACTTCCATCGGCAGGGTCGTGGAACCCGGACCCGACACGAAGCTCGCCAGCACCAGGTCATCCAGCGACAGGGCGAAGGACATCATGCCGCCGGCCGCCAGAGACGGCGCGATCATCGGAATGGTGATCAGGAAAAACACCTTGAATGGCTTCGCACCCAGGTCCATGGCCGCTTCTTCGATGGACAGGTCCAGTTCGCGAAGGCGGGCGGAGACTACCACCGCCACGTAGGCCGCACAAAAGGTGGTGTGGGCGATCCAGATGGTGACGATGCCGCGTTCCTGCGGCCAGCCGATCAATTGCGCCATGGCCACGAACAGCAGCAACAGCGACAGACCAGWGATCACCTCAGGCATCACCAGCGGCGCGGTGACCAGGCCGCCGAACAGCGTGCGGCCCTTGAAGCGGGTAACGCGAGTCAGGACGAACGCGGCTAACGTCCCTAGTGCGACTGCTGCGACGGCGGTGTAGCAGGCGATTTCCAGCGAGCGCCCCACCGAGCCCATCAGCTGGCTGTTGTCGAGCAAACCGGCGTACCACTTGATCGACCAGCCACCCCACACCGTCACCAACTTGGATGCGTTGAACGAGTAAATCACCAGAATCAGCATCGGCAGGTAGATAAACGACAGGCCGAAAATCAGCATGAACTTTGAAAATCCGAAGCGTTTCATCCCCGTGCCTCCATCTCTTTGGCCTGGCTGCGGTTGAACAGCAGAATCGGCACAATCAGGATCAACAGCATCACCACCGCCAGGGCAGACGCCACCGGCCAGTCGCGGTTGTTGAAGAACTCTTGCCACAACACACGGCCGATCATCAGGGTTTCCGGGCCGCCCAGCAGTTCCGGAATCACGAACTCACCGACCACYGGAATGAACACCAGCATGCAGCCGGCGATGATGCCGTTCCTGGCCAACGGCACGGTGATTTTCCAGAAGCTGTTGAAGTTGCTCGAACCCAGGTCCGACGCGGCTTCCAGCAGGCTGCCATCGTGCTTGACCAGGTTGGCGTACAGCGGCAACACCATGAACGGCAGGTAGGCGTAAACGACCCCGATGTAGACGGCGGTGTTGGTGTTGAGGATCTCGATCGGCGCCGAGGTCAGCCCGGTCCACATCAAGAATGCGTTGAGCAAACCGTTGTTGCTGAGGATGCCCATCCACGCGTAAACGCGGATCAGGATCGCGGTCCAGGTAGGCATCATGATCAACAGCAGCAGGACGTTTTGCGCTTCCTTGTTGGCCTTGGTAATCGCGTAGGCCATCGGGAAACCGATCACCAGGCACATCATCGTGCTGAGCAACGCTACTTTCAACGAGCCGAGGTACGCCGAGATGTACAGTTCGTCCTGGGTCAGCAGGCTGTAGTTACCGAGGTTCAACAGCAGCTGAAATTTTTGCTCGGCGAAGGTGTAGATCTCCGAGTACGGCGGAATGGCCAGGGCTGCTTCCGAGAAGCTGATCTTCATCACCAGGAAGAACGGCAGCATGAAGAACAGGAACAGCCAGATGAATGGAATCCCGATGACGAGCTTGCGCCCGCTGGGGACCAGTCTCAGAAATTGCTGATTGAAGGTTTTCATGCGCGCAGTACCACGCCGCTGTCGTCTTCCCACCACACGTAGACCTGATCGTCCCAGGTCGGGCGCGCACCACGGCGTTCGGCGTTGGCCATGAACGACTGGACGATCTTGCCGCCGGGCAGCTCGACGTAGAACACCGAGTGGCCGCCGAGGTAGGCGATGTCATGCACCTTGCCGCTGGACCAGTTGTAGCGGTGCTCGGGCTTGACGGTGCTGACCAGCAATTTTTCCGGACGGATCGCGTAGGTAACCGACTTGTCCTGCACCGAAGTGCTGACGCCGTGACCGACGTAGATCTTC
>NZ_JBGCUL010000805.1:0-2061 GCF_054177685.1 Pseudomonas sp. P5_A2_2 | reverse complement strand
GCCTGCTCCAGTACCCGCAGCCCTTCAGGCAAGACTTCCTTGCCGATACCATCGCCGGCAATCGCGGCGATTCTGAATGTTTTACTCATCAATCGTGGCTCCTCAATGTCCTGTTCAAACGGTGACCGGATCACAGCCCACCGATGTGGAAGGCTTTGATTTCCAGGTATTCATCCAGGCCGTACTTACTGCCTTCACGACCCAGACCCGATTGTTTGATACCGCCGAATGGGGCGACTTCCATGGAGATGAGCCCGGTGTTTAGACCGATCATGCCAAACTCCAGCGCCTCGCCGAACCGCCATGAACGGCGCAAGTCCTGGGTGAAGAAATAAGCGCCCAAACCATAAGGCGTGGCATTGGCCAGGGCCAGCGCTTCTTCTTCACTGGTAAAGCGCATCAGCGGTGCGACCGGGCCGAAGGTTTCTTCGTTGGCCAGCAGCATCCCGGCATGGGCCTCACCGAGCACCGTCGGCTGGACGAACTGGCTGTCGCCCTCGGGGACGCCGCCACAGAGCAGACGGGCTCCCTGACTCAAAGCGTCGTCGATATGTCGAGCGACCTTGCTCACCGCCGCTGCATTGATCAGTGGGCCGATGGTGGAATCTGCGTCCAGGCCATTGCCGACCTTGAGTTTGCCCACCTCCTCCACCAAGCGCTGGGCGAAGCGCTCATAAATACCCTCCTGCACCAGGATCCGGTTGGCGCAAACGCAGGTCTGGCCAGCGTTGCGGAACTTGCTGAGCATGATGCCGGCCACTGCCTGTTCCAGATCAGCGTCGTCGAACACAATGAATGGCGCGTTACCGCCCAGTTCCAGGCTCAGGCGCTTGATGTGTTCGGCGCTCTGACGCATCAGCAGCCGACCGACAGCGGTGGAACCGGTAAAGGAGATTTTGCGCACCGTCGGGTTGCCGGTCAGTTCTTCACCGATGCCGACGGGCATACCGGTCACTACGTTGAACACCCCGGCCGGAATGCCGACGCGCTCGGCAAGCACCGCCAGAGCCAGGGCGGACAGCGGAGTCAGATCCGAGGGTTTGACGATGACCGGGCACCCGGCGGCCAGGGCCGGCGCGCATTTGCGGGTGATCATCGCGTTGGGGAAGTTCCATGGGGTGATCGCGGCGCAGACGCCAACCGGCTGTTTAAGCGTGAGCAAGCGGCGGTCGCCGCCGGGTGCCGGGATGGTTTCGCCGTAAACCCGGCGGGCTTCTTCGGCGAACCATTTGACGAAACTGGCGCCATAGCGGATCTCGCCCTTGGCTTCGTTGAGTGGCTTGCCTTGCTCGCAGGTCATGATCAACGCAAGATCGTCCAGGTTGTCGATCATCGCCTGATACCAGCGCTCCAGCAGCGCCGCCCGTTCTGCCGCCGGGCGTGCGCGCCAGGCCGGCCAGGCGCGTTCGGCAGCTTCGATGGCGCGTCGGGTTTCGCTGCCGTGCATCGCGGGTACGCGGGCGAGCAACTGGCCGCTGGCCGGGTCGATAACGTCCAGGGTGGCGGCGTTGTCGGCGCTGATCCACTGACCGTCGATGTAAGCGAGTTCTACCAGCAGGCTGGGGTCTTTCAGGCGATTGTTGAGCATGGTCGAGTCCTGTTCCGAGACAGCCTTCAGTCTATTGTGTCGCCACAGACGAGGATGCTGAAAGCGCCGCCCCGACAGCCTTCGAACGCTGAAAATCGGCATTCGACGGCAGGCTCTACTGTTGGTGGGGTGATGGATACTGTCGCGGTCAGACGATGTAGTGCTTGACGATGCCGTTCAGTTCGCAGGCCAAGATCAACAGCTTCGCGAGCAGGCTCCCACAGTTGGACTGGGTACATCCGGAGAAGATTGATCGGCTGACAGGCCGCCATCGCAGCGATGCGGCGACCCGACAAGCCAACCCCACAAAAAATCAGAACACATCCGCTCTGCTTTTCACCACCCAACAGGCCGAGCGTTAGCTCGCCTGCAGCTTTTGATCTTGATGCACCGCCCCCTCGAGAGGCCGAGTGGAGGTTCTGCGCAGTGGGCAACCCGGCATGGATGCCGGGTTAGCCGCGCACGGCCATGGA
>NZ_JBGCUL010000804.1:0-2065 GCF_054177685.1 Pseudomonas sp. P5_A2_2 | reverse complement strand
GTCCTGGGTCTGGCCATGGTAGAAGCGGTAGTAGATCTGCTGCACGATGCCGGCCAGGCGGAACAGGCCGTAGGTGTAGTAGAAATCGAAATTGTCGATGCGGATGCCCGAGCGTTCGGCGTAGTAATCGACGAACTCACGGCGGGTCAACATGCCCGGCGCGTGGCTTGGTTGGCGGCGCATCATCTGCACCGGCGCCGGATCATCGGCTTCGATCCAGTAGGCGAGGGTGTTGCCCAGGTCCATCAGCGGATCGCCCAGGGTGGTCAGTTCCCAGTCGAGCACGCCGATGATCTGCATCGGGTTGTTCGGGTCGAGGATCACGTTGTCGAAGCGGTAGTCGTTGTGCACGATGCTGGAGACCGGGTGGTCGGCCGGCATCTTGTCGTTGAGCCAGGCTTTCACCGTTTGCCAGTGTGGCGCATCGGGGGTCAGGGCTTTTTCGTAGCGATCGCTCCAGCCTTTGATTTGCCGCGCCACGTAACCTTCGGGTTTGCCCAGGTCGCCCAGGCCGTAGGCGTTGTAGTCGACGCGATGCAGTTCCACGAACTTGTCGATGAAGCTCTTGCACAAGGCTTCGGTTTTCGCCGTATCCAGGCCCAGTTCCGGCGGCAGGTCCGAGCGCAGGATGATGCCGTTGACTCGTTCCATGACATAGAACTCGGCACCGATCACCGATTCGTCGGTGCAGTGCACATAGGCTTTCGGGCAGTACGGAAAACCGTCGCGCAGTTGATTGAGGATGCGGAATTCACGGCCCATGTCGTGGGCCGACCTGGCCTTGTGGCCGAAGGGCGGGCGACGCAGGACGAATTCCTGTTCGGGGTATTCCAGCAAGTAGGTGAGGTTAGAAGCGCCGCCCGGAAACTGGCTGATTTGAGGCAAGCCGCTGAGCCCCGGAATATGGGCCTTGAGGTACGGATCGATCAGGCTCGCATCGAGCTCTTCGCCGGTGCGGGTACGGGTGGACTGGTCATTAAGCGCCATGCTTATCCCTTCTGCTTATTCTGGAGGCCTGAAACTATTGGCTAATCTAATGCCCACACGGCGCACCCACAACCGCGAATGGCTCTTATAGGCGAGCGTGTTGCCGGCCAATCATTGTTTTTGATACAGCTGTTTGAATCGCCGTCACTGGGCGACATGGCTCGTGGCGGGTGGCAAGTTGATCGGCGTCAGCACCGGTTGGCTGGAGAAAAACGCCACGAGGTTCTTGCCCACCAGTTCAACGGTGCCTTGGGTGGCTTCCGGGGACAGCCCGGCGACATGGGGCGTGAGGATCACGTTGCTCAGGGTCTTGAGCTCATCCGGTACCTTCGGTTCGGCGTCGAATACATCCAGCGCGGCACCGGCGATCCGGCGTTGCTGCAGGGCGCTGATCAGGTCAGCGGTGGCAATCACGCTGGCCCGGGCGATGTTGACGATAAACCCCTTGGGGCCCAACGCGTCGAGCACCTGGCGATTGACCAGGTGTCTTGTGGCCGGGCCTCCGGGCGTGGCGACGATCAGGAAGTCCGAGGTGCGCGCCAGTTCGGTAGGGGTCGAGCAGAAGGTGTAGGGCACATCGCTGCGATGCTGGCGATTGTGGTAACCAATGGTCATGTCGAAACCGGCGCTGGCGCGTTTGGCGATGGCCATGCCGACCGCGCCGAGGCCAAGGATGCCCAGGCGTTTGCCGGCGAGGGAAGGGCGCATGATCTTCGGCCACTCGCCGCGTCGTACGGCAGCATCACAGCGGGGTATATCGCGCACCAGCGACAGCAGCAGCGCCATGGCATGGTCGGCGACGGACGAGGCGTTGACCCCGGCGCCATTGGTCACGGTGATGCCGCGATCAGCGGCCGCCTGCAGGTCGACATGCTCATAACCGGCACCGATCACGCAGATGATCTTGAGATTGGGCAGGGCGGCGATTTCATCGGCATACAGCCCCAGGGGGCCACGGGTCAGGACGGCATCGATGTGGCCGGCATAGCGGGTGATGGCCTCTGCGCGCTCGGCGGGTGTCGGAGCCAGAATCAGGTGGAAGCCTTGATGCTCTAGAATCGGCAGGTAATCATTGATG
>NZ_JBGCUL010000803.1:0-2072 GCF_054177685.1 Pseudomonas sp. P5_A2_2 | reverse complement strand
ATCAATTCAGCATCTTTGACCGGGTTGAAGTTATCCATCTTGTTCTTGGCTGTCAGCGGTTCCGGTGGACTGCGTAACGCATTGGTTTTGTCGTAACCGGGACCGACGATAGCGAAGATAATGCCATTCCAGCCTTTGACAAAATCATCATGGGCGTAGCGTTTGTGACCGAGCACCGGGTCGCCGATATAGACCCAGTGCTTGTCCGCCCGCTGCAACACCACGAAGTGTTTGTAGCCGCGAATTTCCATCAATACCACCACCGGAATCGTCACTGCATCGAGTCTTTCCGGCGGGATCTTGTAGCCCCGGGCGCGCATGCCGATGTGCTCTATGTAGCGCTTCATGTCCAACATGGAAAAACCCTGGGTACGCACTATGTCCTGGTCTGCGGTGACCAGCATGCCTTTGATGACGTGCTCCTCATCGACGTCGAGCCAATAGGCCTGGCGCAGTATCGTTGCCAGCGCAGCGGCGCCGCAGCTGAAATCGGTTTTCTGTTCGACGATGTCGCTGAACTTGCGCTCACGCAAACTCTGCACGTGCTTGTACACCAGCACGCCACCCGGCAGGGCGGCAACCGGTATCTGTGCAGCCTGGGTCATGCCAGAAAGACCAGACAGGCAGAGCAGGGCGAAAAGGGCAGTCTTACGCATGATCGGTACGCCTTCTGACTGTGGAAAAGCCCCGTCGCCGGTGCTTTCATTGCGATCACAATTACCGGCAAGCCTTGCAGCCTGCGGCGATGGACAGCGAGTTGCTTTGCTGGTTGCCTACCCCGGACGATATGTTGGCTCCGCCGTTGCCGGAGAAGTTGTTCATCGAGCCTGTCATCGAAGCATTGTTGGTTACAGGGGGTTTCCAGCCTTCTGGCGTCATCACTTGTTGAGTGGTTATGCCGGACAGACCGAGTACACCCACGGGTACGAAATCAGTCCTGGCGTTGTTGGTGACGTTCAGCCCGGACGTGCTTTGGTTAGCCGCCGCCGCCGCTACTGCTACACGGCCACCCGAAACGGCAATCGCCAAGTTGTTTTTCTGTTGGTTGAAGTCGCCGGTGGTCACGTTGATGCCGATGTTGCCGGAACCGCTGTTGCCAGCGTTATTGAGCGTTGTGTTGTTGGTGTTGGAGTGGTTCCTGGCGGTGTTGCCGGTGTTCTTCTGAGTCGCGCTGGAGACGGCGATCGCGCTGCCGAAGATGAAGGCTTCGTCAGCCGTGGCAAGGGCGGCGGCGTTGTCTTGCTGGTTGCCGTTACCGGCTGCAACGTTGGCGCCCATGTTGCCGTTGGAGTTGTTCAGGGAGTTATCGATTTTAGCGTCGTTTTTGGTGCCCCGGTTCACTACTCTGCTGCCACTGCTTTCCTGCGAGTCCAGCACGGCGGCCCCGGCGCCTGCGGTAATCTGCAGAACTTGTTCCAGCGTCGGGCCATTAGGCTGTTGGTTGTTGCCCTGTCCATTGCCCTGCTCGAGATCATCAAGACCGGCTGCCTGGGCTGCGAATGCCATCACTGCCGCCAGGGCGAAAGCCAGTGGTTTGAGAGCAGTTGTCGGGTTCATGGTGAATCTCCGTGCTCATTAGTTGGTCAAGTGTTGGTGCGTCCCTAATCGCACTGTATCGGGGTCAGTCAGAGACCCGGATGCTCAGGGTGTTAGCCATTCGGTTCCCCACCCCGGCACTCTGGTTCACCTGGATCACTCCCCGGCTGCCGGTGAAGGCCTGGTCGCTTGTGACGACCTGGCGACTGCCGTTTGGGGTGCCAGTTGCTCCCAAGTTCGGTAACAACGCCACGTTCTGTTGAGAAAGAGCACTATCGTCAACAGCTTGCGGTGCAGCACTGATGCTGATGCGCATGGCGTTGGCCATCTGGTTGTTGGCCCCGGCACCCTGGTTGACGCCCAATACACCGTTGCCATTGCTCAAGGAGGTGCCGACGATACTGGCCGTCGCGTCCATCGACGGATTGGCGGGCGTGGTGATTTTCTGCTGGACGCTGGTGCTCGCATCGGCTTGGGTACCCATGGCGATCGCGCGGACGTTGGCCTGCTGTTGTTGTTCACCAGCCGCCTGGTTG
>NZ_JBGCUL010000802.1:0-2072 GCF_054177685.1 Pseudomonas sp. P5_A2_2 | reverse complement strand
GGCGTAGGCAGCAACCTGGCCAATGGTCATAAGCGTCACTGATCCTGATTCATATTTGAAAAGAGCCCGGCTTGATGCCGGGCTTTTTCGTATATGAACGTTTTACACCGCAGCGGCTCAAACCTTCCAAACCCTTGAAGAATGTGAGGCGTACCATGGACTCGAAAACCAGCGGCAAAAGAAACGGAAGCCTGAGCGCTCGGCGATTAATGTTGCCGGCGATTGTTTTTGGATTGCTGGTCTCGCAGGTGGCGCTGGCGGGAGGTAATGGAGATGCCGCGGTGGGCGGTGGTCTTGGTGGGGTGTTGGGCAATGTGGTTGGTGGCCAGGTGGGCGGCAGYACTGGCGCAGCGATTGGTGCGGGTGTTGGCGGAGCGGCCGGTAGTGCCGTTGCCGCGCCCAGGCACAGCCGTACCGAGGCAGCGATAGGCGGTGGTTTGGGTGCGGCGGGTGGATCGGTGGTTGGCAACAGTCTTGGCGGTTCGACCGGATCGGCAATCGGCGCAGGCCTGGGCGGTGCAGCCGGCGGTGCGGTCGGCAATGATCTGGGGACTGACAGCGGTCACTCCCATTCCGGTAACGGTTATAAACACTCGAACAAGCACCACAAAAAGCATCACTGACTGAGCGAGGCATCCCATGACTGCGAAAACCGAAGGCAAGGAAGAAAAAGGCTCGAGCGGACTGCCATCCATCAACGATCCCGGCAATGAAGATCCGGGATCGCTGATGGATGATGCGACGGTACCGCTTAACGATGCTGATGATTTGGGCGATGTGGGGAATATTGAGTGGGAAGATGAGGAGGAGGACGAAGATTGATCGAACCATGTTGCCGGATTGACCGGTTGTCTAGCTGATCGAATGCGTCCATCGCCCAGTCCTCGATAAGTCGTGGCCTGAGTCTGCGTGATGCAAGTATCGGTTTTGAGGTATTGGAGAGGGCGCATTGGGTTCACCCTCATCAACCTTTGCCCCGCCCACCCCATCTGTCGCCGAGCCCCCGGCCTTGTTCGCCAGTGGACAGTTCCCCCTCGACCCCAACGGATCAACCCACCCAGTCGGGTTCCGGGTGTACCGATACGGGTTCAACCCTGCGGCCAACTTGACCGGATTCGGCGTCAGATAACGACCGATGTCCGGATGGTAATAGCGATGCCGGTTGTAGTGCAGACCGCTCTCAGCGTCGAAGTATTGCCCCTGAAACCGTAGCGGCTGTTCGAGTCGTTCGCCGTCGCCGTCGCCGTGGCTCAGTTCGCGCAGTTTGCCGTGGGCGGTGTATTTGGCCGACCAGACGATGACGCCGGTGTAGCTGGTCAGTTCCTGCGGGGTGCCGAGGTGGTCGAGTTGGTAGTAGAACGGGCAGGCGTCTTCCCGGCCTTTGCCGTCGAGCAGCGCCAGCGGACGGAAGCTGCCGGGCTCATAGACGTAGCTGCGGTAGTGTCGGGGACCGCTTTCGGCGATGAGTTGGTCGCCTTGCCAGAAGAATTGCGTGGTCTGGCCGTCGACGGTTTTGCCGATGCGCCGGCCGAACGCGTCGTAGCGGTAGCTGACACGTTTACCGTCCGGGGTGCTGACGCCGATCAGGCGGTGCTGGCTGTCGTAGGTGTATTCGGTGACCTGGGTCGGCATACCGCGGCATTCGCGGATCAGGTTGCCGAAGGCGTCGTAGTCGTAGTGGCTGTCGTAACGTCGACGCAAACGGTTGCCCTGGAGCACACACGGGCCGGGGCGGTCGTGGATCAGCAGGTTGCCGGCCGGGTCGTGGGTGAAGTTCTCCGCGAACTGGTCGCGGGCGTGGCGTACGCCGGTCAGGCGGTCGAGCGCATCGTATTGGTAGTGACGTGAACCGTGGCGGCTGTCGGCAATCTGCAGGAGGTTGCCCTTGATGCTGTAGGCATACTTGCGGCGATACAGCGGTCGTTGCTTTTGGCTGACGGCATGGGCCTGCAAACGGCCTTGCTCGTCGTAGGCGTAATCGCTGAGCAGCAGGCCCTGCTGGCGTTGCTGTTCGCGCCCGCCGACAAAACGATGGCTGGTCAGGCGCGTGCCATTGAGGTCGATGTCAGTGA
>NZ_JBGCUL010000801.1:0-2075 GCF_054177685.1 Pseudomonas sp. P5_A2_2 | reverse complement strand
ACATGTACAGCATGTTCTCGACGCCGGTGATGGCTTGCTCCAGCGGCGCGGCCACGGTTTCACCGATGACCTTGGGGTTGGCCCCCGGGAAGTTGGCGCGGACCACCACGGTCGGCGGCACCACTTCCGGGTATTCGCTGATCGGCAGCTGGAACAGCGAGATCGCACCGGCGATCAGGATCAGCAGCGACAGCACCGCTGCGAAGATCGGCCGCGAAATGAAGAATTGGGAAAAATTCATCGTAAAAATCCCTTAACCGCGTGGGGTCGTGGCAGCCAGTTTCACAGCCGTGCCCGGCGCAACCCTGGCAGGCGCGACTTGGGGCAGGTTGCTGGCTTCCAGCGCTTGACGTTGTTGTGCGAGTGCCGCGAGGGTTTGTTCGCTGGCCATCGGAATCACTTCAGGGGTGACCGGTGAACCAGGACGCACCCGTTGCAGGCCCTTGACGATAATCGTGTCGTCCTTGTTCAGGCCGTTGCGCACGATGCGCAGACCTTCGATCTTCGGACCCAGCTCCACCGCGCGGTAGGCGGTCTTGTTGTCGGCATCCATCACCAGCACGAACTTCTTGCCCAGGTCGGTGCCGACCGCTTCGTCGTTGATCAGCATGGCGCTGTAGGTGCCGCTGCCCACCAGTTTCAGGCGTGCATACAGGCCTGGGGTGTAGCTGCCATCGCTGTTGTCGAACACGGCGCGACCACGGATGGTGCCGGTTTTCGGGTTGACCTGGTTGTCGACGAAGTTCATCACGCCCTGGTGCGGGTTACCGTCCTCGTTGGACAGGCCCATGTAAACCGGGGTGGTGGCGCCGCGCTTGCCCTGGCGAGCGAGCTCGGTGTACTTGAGGAACACACGCTCGTCTGCATCGAAGTAGGCGTACACCTTGTCGGTGGAGACCACGCTGGTCAGCGGGGTGGTGTCGGCGGTCACCAGGTTGCCGGCGGTGATTTCCGCACGGCTGACGCGGCCGCTGATGGGGGCGGTGACGCGGGTGAAGCTCAGGTTCAGCTTGGCCAGGTCCAGTTGCGCTTGCAGGGCGCCGACGGCGGCGCGGGCTTCCTGGGCGGCGCTGGTACGCGAATCGGCCAGTTCGGCGGAAATGGCGTTACTGGTGCGCAGGCGTTCACCGCGCTGGGCTTCGTTTTCGCTGCGGGTAGCATTGGCGCGCGATTGTGCAACCAGGGCTTCGAGGCGGCGGACCTCAGCCTGGAACGGACGCGGGTCGATCTGGAACAGCAGGTCGCCTTTCTTGACCAGGGCGCCTTCTGTGAACGCCACTTCATCGATCTGGCCGGAGACCCGCGGACGGATCTCCACGGTTACCGGCGCTTCGAGGCGCCCGGTGAATTCGTCCCACTCGTTGACCGGTTGCTCCAGCACCTTGGCCACGCTGACCTTGGCCGCTGGCATGCTGGCGGCGGTCTCCGGGGCCTTGCCGCAAGCGCTGATCACCACTACGGCCAACAAAGCCAACGGGAAGCGCAAATGTTTGAATGACTGTTCCATGGATGCATCCGCCAATGTGTTGAGATTGGCGAATGATGCGCGGCGGGCTTGTATCTCACGAATCGAATGGGGCGAAGGTAACTATCATTCGGAATGATATGAGAGGCCAAATCAGCTCTCTAGCCTGCGCCTTACGCAGAGGTCTATCAATCAGGTCGATGGCAATTCTGTGTTGCCGAAAAAGCATCAATCAGTCTTGAAACAGAGGTGTGGCCTTCGCGAGCAGGCTCGCTCCCACACTGGATCTCATCAGCCATTGGTTTAACGGGGTCCAACGGCCTGCGCTGTGCCAATTTCGTCACCGCCAATGCCCAAACCCGTCAAGCCATAACGCCTCGGATAGACCACTCTGACCGGTCTGTCCAAGGAGATGACCATGATCCGACTGACCCTGATCGAAGCCCGTGAGTTGGCCGAATCGATCTTGTTGCACAACGGTTTTAATCTGGCCCATGCACAAGCGGTGGCGGCGACGGTGCTTGTTGGCGAACGTGATGGCTGTGCCTCCCACGGTTTGTACCGGATTCTGGGGTGTGTCAATTCCCTGCGGGCCGGCAAGGTGTCAGCC
>NZ_JBGCUL010000800.1:0-2077 GCF_054177685.1 Pseudomonas sp. P5_A2_2 | reverse complement strand
CAGTGTGACGCATTCCTTTATCAGCATGAAGAGTGGCTGTGAGCGTGACCCGTACTAGCTTATTGCCGCTCTTATGAGTGAAAGGCAACGCTTGAAAATGACAAAAGTCAGTCAGCCTCCTATTGCCTGAGCGTCCGCACTGGGGCGCACGCTGCCCTTCGCGACAGGCAAAAACCGGCCAATAGCTGCCCCTTGGCGAGAGGCAGCTTACAACGATGAACTCAACGACGATCGTTTCAAACCAGCAGCGACCTGTCCGCTATTGCAAAGGCACATAAATATCGGTCTGCCATTGATCCTGCGGTGTCTCGGGGGAAATGCTTAGATAATCGAAGAACAGCGGCTGGTCTCGAAGCTCCTCGCCGCTGGTAGGGAGCCAGTCACRATAGATCGGATAGATCGATTCGCCGATGTGATCCGTCGAGCCCACGTGACGCACCACGACGCAGCGCCCGCCAGGGATAACCCTCTCGGTTACGCCGAACTCATTCGCTGCTACCGTCTCGTGAATCTCGCCGCAGATTGCAAACCGGAACTCTTCGGCCGGGGTCGTATCGGGGTTGCCGAAAGGAATACCAAAGCTGCGACTTGATGCCACCGGCGACTGTCCGCTCTGCATGCGCCATTCGATAAATTTACGCACGCTCTCATTAATGAGCCCGGGCGCTCCGCAATGCTCTAATGCTGCAACCCTGACTTCGCGAAACTCCACAATTCGTATCTGCATGATGATGCTCCTGGAAAAATGAGGGATGGTGAACACCGCACTCCAGACCTGCCAATTCGGCTGCTTCCTGAATGCACTCGGCGTCATACCGAACGCCCGCCTGAACGCCCTGGAAAATGCTTCGGGGCTTTCGAAACCCGCACCGAAAGCGGCGTCCAGCACCGAGTAATCCGCGAGGGAAGACAAGCAATGCGCCGCGCGTCGTAGTCGCATCAGTTGTACATAACGTGAAACAGGCACGCCCACGAACGCGGTGAATTGTCGATGGAAGTGAAACGCCGAAAAATTCGCGACTTGGCTCAACGTCTTCACGGACAAGTCACCCTCGAGATTGGCGTCGATGTAGGCGAGTACCAGGTCGAAGCGTTTTGTGTAGGCGGCGTTGCTCAGCAAGTCAGACACTGGATGGAGGCTCCGGGAAATACGGTAGGCAATAGAGTCGACTATACCGGCGTGCCCRCGCCTAGCCGTGTTTGCTCAGGTCGCGATTGAATTGCCTGTTCGACGTGGCCGCCTTGGATGCACCGTCTTGAAGGCTACCGGGCAGTTCATCTGAGCCTCCGATTGTAAATCCTGTACGACCGACAGCTTTAGGTCGCATGTAGCCCTTCATGACTGGCAGAAAACGGCCGATTCTGTTGAAAAAGTCGGTCTGCCCAAACTGCCTGACCATTGACTGGTGAAAACGCCTTTTTTGCACGCTGCTACGTGAAATCCGAGTCCGGAAGCYTCTGCCAAAAGTAAAGATTTCAACCTCGGACGCGTACTTTTCTGATGCGCAAACCATGGCTGACTTTTTCAACAGAATCGGCCAAGAGCAGTCCTTCGGATGACAGTCACTGCTGAGCATGCACGGCTTTGCTCGAACGAAAGACCACCCAGCTCGCCGCCACAAGCACCCACGCAGCAATGCCGCCATACAGCATCACCCAGCCAAACCCATGCGCCAAAGCTGTGTTGGCGACATCGAGCGTAACCGTAGTGCCCTGGCCGGTCTGCCCCAACACCACGGAGTTACCGGCTGAAATGTTCTCCGCCAGCAACCTCAATTGCACTTCATCGGGCGAGCCAGATAACTGGTTACGCAGGGAAGACAGGATGCCTTCCACCAAGATGAATCCCATCAGCGCGATATTGATTGCAAGGCTGATCATACGAGCGCTGATATCGATGCCCGATGCCATGCCAGCACGCTCACTGGGCACCGACCCGGTGGTGGTATTGGTAACAGGCGTGTTGGTCAGCCCCAGTCCGATCCCGGCGATCAGGCAGCCTGGAAGCATCGTCAGCCAGCTGGCATGCGTGACACTGCTGCCCCATTTCATCAGCAGAAACCCCAGACCTATGGTG
>NZ_JBGCUL010000799.1:0-2080 GCF_054177685.1 Pseudomonas sp. P5_A2_2 | reverse complement strand
TCCCCGCGATGGAAGGTCGACAGTGCGGGCGTGCACCGCATCAAGCACAAGCAGAACTTGCTGGAAGTGGTCTTGCATCAAGGAACCTACCGACTGCGCGTCGATTGGGAGGTGGGAAAGAAGGCCTTCGCTTCGATTCCCGAAGCGAGAGCCGCGGCGTTTGACTTGGTGGAAAGCGGCGCCATCGACGCATGGCGTGAGAGGCGGAGCAAGAGGCAACGACGGGACCCGTTCGACATAGCGCCAGGAGGGGCTAGGCGAAGCTAGTTCGCTTTCCCGCTGCACACAAAGTGCGTCCGAGCGACCGATAACGGCCGAACGTCCGGTGTAAACATGCACAAGCTCAGCGATGCCGTGACCGGCGCGCGATCACCTGCAATCTGGCTCGTTGGAAAGCGCTATCGATCAGCGCTCGGGATCTACCTGGGGACCAGTTCGACGGGCAACGATGCTCTGAACACCGCGCCGGGAAATCTGTTCGGCCACCTCGGCCCGAACCTTGTCGAGCACGACACCTTGCTTGTCGGGTGCGACGCCACGCTGTTCGAGTTGAAGCTTCGCGGCGTCAACGATGGCGAAGGCCGGCCCCAGCTCGGGGTGCAGGCGCRAGGCCTGCGGACGCGGCAAGTTCAGGAAAGCTTCTGCGCGATCGACTTCCGGTAGTCCTCGTCGGTCGCCATGCGCTTCATGTTGCCCATCACGGTCTTGGACCACTGGTCGAGCGGCCGGGAGGGGAGCTTGTCCTGAGGCTTGACGATAGCCGGCGTCTCCGACTTCGCCGGCTGCTCGACCTCGCTCAAGTTCGTCTCCAAGACGTTGTGCAATGCGCTCACGATTGCCCTCCGATTCAAGTAGATAGACATTTTCCCACCCTTTGAGTTCCCGTGGGTTGTTTCGGTCCCGGTAGTCGTACACACGAAGCTCGACCGCATCGCCAAAGTGCCCATGGACGGCCCGCAAGCCCTCGGCCAGGCCACCCTGGATGTCGGCCATGGTCTTGATGCTGGCGCCCCGCCCTTCCTCCCCAAACCGCTTGAGCGTGTTCCGCAGTGCGGATTCCGGTGTCGCGTGCACCGCGATGATGACCGGCCGCAGGCCGGCATCGAGCACCTGCTGCACTTTCGGGATCGTCGTTTCCGGCTTGACCAGCTGGCCCTCGAACACGGCTTTGGTGTCCGGCGACAGCCCCCCACCGGCCAACACCGACGAGGTCTTGCCCGCGCCGGGAATCCCCGTGAGCAGCACGACCGTGTCGCGCGCCGGATCGTCCGCCTGTCGAAGCACCCGCCGAAACTGTTCGGCCGACAGCACCGCCGCCGAGTTGTGAACCGGCGCGTTGTAGCGGTTGCGCGACTCCCTGGACGCCGCGTAGGCCGCGAAGGTCTCCTTGAACAGATCGGCCGCAATGTACCTGCCACCGAACGAACGGGCATCAGCCACGTACATCGCAAGATGTACTTCAGTGCTCGACTGAGCTGATGCAATCGCGTCCTCCTGAACCTGCGCGCGGTCAGGTTCGGGGTACTTGTTGCGATGAATGGGTTCCAGTGTCTTCGAGCCTTTGCCTTTGAGCCTGAATGATGCYCGAAGGCCCACGCCGGCACCCCTGCCACGTGGCCTTCGGGGCAGCGTCCAAGCGCTGCGGGGTTGTGGCCCGCGGCCTCGGGGCCACGCCCCGAAGAGAGCGGCACGCCCGATGCCACGCCACGTCGGTCGCGCGTGCACCGAGCGCGCTGTCAGGCATGCAGCGTTATGAGGGCTACTGAAACCCCCGTGCCTTCGGCCTTGAACGAGTCCGCGGGCAGGTCCTCCCAATCACCCTCGCTGGCATCGACCAGCGGGCGAAGCGCCGAGTTCTGGCGCGGCCCGTTTGCGCACAGTGCCACCAGCCGACCGCCCGGCTTGAGCATCGTTAGCGCGTGGGTGATGTGCATGATGTCGGCGCCGGCGCCGAAGGGCGGGTTCATCACAACCCGGTCGAACAGTCCGCCGAGCTGGTCGGCGCTGCACTCCAGAAAGTCGCAATTCCGCGTGTCCGCCCCTTCCTCTCGAACCCGCAGCACGTCGCACATTCGTGCGC